>JAZNWX010000261.1:0-4265 GCA_045593575.1 Eubacteriales bacterium
GAAAGGCATAAAAGCCATGCAGGAAAAGCTATTGTGACGGCAGCCTTCGACGTTACAGATATAGCTGTCCTCGCCGGGAGAGAGTGTGTGTTCCTTTGTCAGAAAATACTTATAATCATCTTTTGGAACCAGCAGGGAGGATCTTTCTTTAAGATATCTGACTCTGTTTTTTCCGTCGCAGATGCAGGCATTTATGCCGCTTTTTGAAAGTGCCTCGAGCAAATGGAGATTTGAAAGTGTGTGATCGAGGCGACCTGAGAGTCCACCGATAATATACAGCTCTTCAGCACCGTTTTCGATTGCGATGTCTATGGCGAGCTGTGTGTCGGTTTCGTCCTTTTCTGCAGGTACACGAACGATTTTTGCACGTGAGCAGAATGATTTTTCCTTAGTGGAGTCAAAATCACCAACCACAAAATTACACCTTTCGGCAAGACCGAGCATTTTTGCATTATCGTAGCCCGAATCCGCGGCAATTACGAGTGCATCTTCGCTAATTGGTGACGTCAAAGCAGTTTTATCCACCTCGCCACCGATGAAAATGTATGATTTCATATTATTTGTTATCCCACTTATTCTTATTTTTGAGTGCGGCATAGATTTCGAGGAAGCTATCGTGACGGCATTTGGAAATCTCGCCGTTTCTTACTGCCTCAAGGATTGCACAGCCCTCTTCCTTTGTGTGTGAGCATTTTGTGTAACGGCACTTACCGATATATTCGCGAAATTCACGCATATTATAGGCAAGGTCCTCTTTATCAAAGAAATTAAATCTTTCAAAATCAAGAAGTGAAAACCCGGGTGTGTCTGCGATATATCCGGTGTTTTCATTATCGTTTATGGGGTAAAGCTCAACGTGTCGAGTGGTGTGACGTCCTCTTTGAATCTTAACACTTATCGTATTCGTCGTGAGTGAAAGCTCAGGGAAGAGTGCGTTGAGCAGTGTTGATTTTCCAATACCCGATGCACCTGCAAAGGCGGCGGTTTTGCCGTTGAGATGAGTGTTTACGTAATCTCGGATAGCATCCGTGCCCTCTCCTGTTTTTGCACTCAGAACAAAGGCATCATATCCCGCTTTAGTATAAATACCTTGCAATTCCTTGGCATAGTCGGGGGCTAGATCGCATTTTCCAATTATGATAATCGGCTCAATGTCGTTATGCTCAGCGATGCAGATGAGCTTATCTATTGTAGGAAGCACAGGGGCAGGGGATGCCGCCGCCATCGAGATGAACATAACGTCAAGATTAGCCATCGGGGGACGGATAAGCTCGTTTTTTCGATTCAGAATATCAGAAATTCTTATATCGTTGTGCTTTGTATCCATTACCTCAAGAGAGTGGTCGGTATAGATGACCTCTACATTATCTCCCACAAGAGGCTTTATGTGATTATGCCTTAGGGATCCGCTTGCCGAGCAGCTGATAAGGGTGGAGGCAAGGGGGGAATCTGTATCAAATATTTCTTTATGGGTGCTTGCATTAACGAGCTTTATTGTGTAAAGACCGCCGACACCCTTTAGAATTTTTCCATGTGTGATGTATTCCATTCTATTTCCGTTTCTGTATTTATTTGTTTAGTATTTTCGGGCAATTCACGTTCACCGCTTACCATAGAAAACCAGATAATAAATGACACGGCTATAACTATGAGCAGAGCCAAGATAATCCCGAGAATAACGGTGAGCCACTTGCTCTCTTTAAGCTCTTTAACGATTTTTTCGTCGTCGATTGCCACGGTATTGGTTGCCTTTGGCAGCTTTTGAGAATGAACGGGCGGAATTGCCCCCGAGGGTATTCTTTGTGTTCTGCCTGTATTTGAAGGATTGCTCGAGGTAATTGCGATAGTTTTACTCGATTGTGCAGTATTTCTGCCCGTTTGTGAGACGGTTCTACCTGTGTGGTTTATCTGCTCGCTTCTTGGCACAAAGGTACCCGAATGAGAGGTGTTTTTCTTAAAATATGCCTGATTATCGACAAAACTTGCACCCTTCTCGCTCATCGGATAGATATTTCTGTTTGAAACGTTTGAAGCATTTGCGTGTGGCTTTCTTTCAATCACTCTATAGCGGCTGAAGTTCTTTTCGTTGCCGAAAACCGTTTTGGAATTCTGACGGAGTGCACGAATATCGACAAGCATTTCCATCGCGTTTGCGTATCTCTTTTTCGGATTTTTCTCCATCGCACGCAGAATGATCTGTTCAAGTCCAACGGATATATCGTGTCTGTAAACACTGGGAGGAACGGGTTCTTTGTTAATCTGCATTTTTGCGACCTCTGTCGAATTCTCGTGATAGAAGGGCAAGCGATTTGTCATCGCCTCATATAGCATAACGCCAAGAGAATAGAGATCGCTTTCCGCCTTCGGTGCTTTTCCCTGTGCCTGCTCGGGACTTACGTAATAAACGGTTCCAAGAGCCACGTCACTTCGCTCTTTTGAACGGTCGAGCATCGCATCAAGTCGGGCAATACCGAAGTCGGCAACCTTTATGCTGCCGTTCTGCAAAAGGATAATGTTCTGGGGCTTGATGTCGCAGTGAACAATCCCCTTGGAATGTATGTAATCAAGGGCAGAGAGTATTTGCGTTGCGTAATAAAGCACCTCTCTTTCGGGCAGAGCACCGCGATGATCGATGTGCTTTTTCAGAGTTATTCCCTCAACATATTCCATAATTATATATTTTGTGCTGTTCGTGATAACGGTATTATAGACCTGCACTATATTCGGGTGTGAAAGCAGCGAAAGTGCAGTTGACTCATTGACAAACAAATGAACCTGACGGGCATTATGCTCGAGCTTCTTGTTTATCATCTTGATTGCTACAGAGCGACCTGTGAGCTGGTCATATGCTCCGTAAACAGTTGCCATTCCGCCAATACCTATAACGTTGACAATCGTATATCTATTCTCAAATGTCTGTCCTATAAATGAATCGTAAGCTGTCATTTAGTTACCTCCGATTCTTTAGTTGAAAGAAGAATAGCAGAAATATTGTCGTCACCGCCCGCGTCATTTGCGAGCTTTATGTAGGTGAAAATCTTTTCTTCAATACCGATGGGAGCAAGAGCAACCTTTTTGAGCTTTTCCTTGGGGACAAGTCCGTGAAGACCGTCGGAACAGAGCAGAAAATAAGTTTCGCTCTTGAGTGAAACTCTGCGTTCTGCAATATCGGGCTCGATTTCCTCTTTAATGCCGAGTGCCATTGTGATAAGATTTTTCTTTGGATGGTTTTCTGCTTCTTCTTTTGTTATTTCCTTGTTGTCCACAAGCATCTGAACGTAGGAGTGGTCCTTCGAGAGCTGTTTGATTTCTCTCTTTTTAATCATATACAGGCGACTGTCACCCACGTTTGCGTAAAATATTTTGGATTTGGTTTCAGAAAACATTACCGCATTAAGTGTGCAGCCCATTCCTTGAAGGGAACGGTCGGCACGGGCTCTCTCAAGCACGGCAATATTTGCTTTTCCTATGCATTCTTCAATTACATTCTTTATCTTTTTGCTGTCGAGCTTTGAAATATCAATGCCCTCAAACGATGTCACCATCGAAGCCATAAAGGTTTCCTCGGCTATGGCTGATGCAATTTTTCCGCCTGCTGCACCGCCCATTCCATCGCAAACAACAGCTATAGTAATTCCGTTTGTCAAGCAAGAGATACCTATGCAGTCCTCGTTTGCTTCTCTGATCATACCTTTGTCGGTTAAACCGTAAATATTCATATGTACTCCTTTGCGATGGATTAATTTTCTTTATCTTTGCTCATTTCGTCACGGCGAAGCTGACCGCAGGATGCATTGATGTCAGCACCGAGAGTTCTTCTCACCGTTGCACGAATACCACGTGATTCAAGAACGGATGCAAATTTTTTTATCTGCTCTTTGCCACTCTTCTTGAAATCTCGTTCCTTGACGGGATTGACGGGAATGAGGTTTACGTGGATGGGCATTGTTTCGGTTCTTGTTCTCAATTTTGAATTCAGCTTTTTTGCAAGAGCAATGGCGTTTTCCTCGCTGTCATTTTCGCCCGCGATGAGTGTATATTCAAATGAAATCCTTCTGCCCGTCTTTGCAAAGTATGCCTTGCAGGCATCAAGCAGCTCATCAACTCCCCATTTTTTGTTAACGGGCATAATTTTGCTTCTAATCTCATCATCTGACGCGTGCAGGGAGATTGAAAGAGTGATGGGAATATCGACGCGAGCGAGGTCGTAGATACGCGGCACGACGCCGCAGGTGGAGAGCGAGATATGGCGGTAGCCGATATTG
>JAZNWX010000262.1:0-5019 GCA_045593575.1 Eubacteriales bacterium
TTATTGTTGATAATCCTGCAATTATCATTGTTCTCGATTTGCTTTTTCTTTCCTGCTGCTTTATTTCCACAAAGCATTTTTGCGAATACATAAGCATTATTACTGCAAACACAACAAGACCGACAATTCCTATATCCACAAGTATCTGCAACGGCAAGCTATGTGCATGTGCCGCAACCTCCGCACCGTCAAGTGCGTAGCCGTCATAAACAACCTTGAATGCACGGTCGCCAATTCCTATTCCCGTAAAGAAATTATCCTTTGCCATATTCCAAACGCCTTTCCAGATGTTTATACGCATTCGTACGGAGCTGTCTGCCATTGTAAAAATACTGGTAAAGCGGTTCAATATATAATCCGGAATGACAAATTGCCAAAGAGGAACAGTCAATCCCAAACCAACAAAGAGCCATATATTTTTAAAGTTGTAAATCAGCATAAAGGTAATTATCGATGCAATAAGTCCGATCCATGCACCTCTTGAGCCCGTCATAATTACGCAGGCAATAACGAAGCCGCCGGCGATAAAATACATGACCTTGCTTATCTTTTTTCTGCTCACGATCATTTGACCGATAATCAGCGGAAATGCTATGATAAGATATGCACCGAGCATATTGGGATTATCCAAGAACACGGTTACTCTCCCGGGTAAATCCGGGAACATAGACAAATCAACTAAAGATGGATCAATTACTCCGCCTCGGATAATTCCGACAATTGAAACAAGTGTTGCAGTGACAATCAATATTTTAAATGCTCTGTATATTGCCGATTTTCCTATATACATATTGACAATGAGGAAATAAACAAGGAGGAATGCAAAATAAATCTCTGCTGAATTGTACGAGCTTATTCCGCCGCTTGTAAATATTCCTCCAAAGAGCAAAAGTACACTGAAAGTGAGAACCAAAACATCAATCAACTCAAACTTAACAACTCTCTTTGCTCTCAACAGTTTTACTAAAAATCCAACAGCAGTAAAGCTCAAAAGAATCAATACCGCCATAGTAGGATGTGGGAATAAATTCGCAAAAGGAACGATAATCATCATAAATATCAACCCAAGCTCAGGGAATGACATTATAAGTGCAAAAACCACAAAGATTACTGCTATATTGATTACTTGTATCGGGTGGGAGAAGTAGGTCAGAAATCCAAGTGAAATAGCGAACAGAATAGCTACAAAATAGCTTCCTTCAAACGGAACCGTGCTTCTCTCAAATCTTGTTGGATTAAGGTGAAGGACTTTTGTGATAATAAACCTTGTCAATCTGCCCTTAAGAAACGACTCGCCAAGCTCTTTTCTGGATATTATCAACGGAAGCGAAAATACTACTATCACAACGCCGATAATAAATCTATCCATAATTTCTTCGCCAAGATAATAGTATCTTACCATTGAAGTAAGGAGTACTGAAAACGCAAAGAACAAAAGACCTACGCCCCACATTCTCAGATGGGAGTGTATTATGTCCTGCGATACACCTGTAATAAATTTGCTGATAAGACTGTTTTCGTATATATGTGCAAAGGTAGCATTTTCTCTTACCTTCTGTTTCTTTTTCTTTAATAGATTATAGATATAGCCATTTCTCCATTTTTCGTTACACTTGGTATATAAATCTGCAAACAAAAATCCAAGTGGGCCGTTTTTTATGGCTTTAGCTATTTTTTCTGCAACTATCATAAGAAGTGCAAAAAAGCTGACTCTTTTTTTGCCCGTACTCTTTTTTTGTGCCTTTTTTTGCGTCTTTTTCTTTTGAATTTTCTTCTTTTTCATATTTACCTCCCGCCTTAACGGAATCAAACTAATTCATATCAATCTAAAAGGTCAGGTCTTTTTTTCTCAGTTATTTCAATGGATTTTTGCATTCTCCATTTATCGATTTCTGCGTGGTTCCCCGAAACAAGCACGTCCGGAACCTTTTTACCGTGAAATTCATAGGGACGGGTGTACTGCGGATATTCAAGACGTCCACAGGAAATGCTCTCATCCTCATAGCATTTTTTGTCTGCAAGGACACCCTCCTTAAGACGCGACACACAATCTACAAGCACGCACGCAGGCAGCTCTCCCCCTGTCAGAACATAATCGCCTATTGAAATTTCCTCATCGACTATCTCTTCAAGAACGCGTGTGTCAATTCCCTCATAGTGACCGCAGAGTATTATCAGACTGTCATATTCAGAAAGCTCCTGTGCTTTTTTCTGTGTGAGCACCTTGCCCTGAGGGCTCATATATATAACCCTTGATTTTACGCTTTCACCAAGCTCTGATACAACTTGATTTTTCACAAATTCATAGCAATCGTAAACGGGTGGAGCCATCATAAGCATACCGAAGCCGCCCCCGTAAGGAGTATCGTCAACCTTGTTGTGCTTGTTATTGGCAAAATCACGTATATTATGTGCATAAACAGATACAAATCCGGCCTTTTGGGCACGTCCGATTATACTCTCCCCAAGAACGGTTGACACAAGCTCGGGAAAGAGTGTCATTATATCAAATCTCATAAATCAGTCCAACATTCCTTCAATAAGTGATACAAAAATTCCTTTTTCAAGGTCAACCTCTTTAATAAACTCATCAACTGCAGGAATGAGCTTTTTGCCGTCAGGAGTGTCAATTTCATAAAGATCACTCGCACCGAGGTTAAGCACGTCAGAAAGTGTGCCGATTTTCTTTCCGCTTTCAACATCAAAAACATCAAGACCGATTATATCTGCAATAAAATAAGAATCCTCATCAATTGCGATATCATCACGGTCGGCAAATACCACTGTGTTTTTTATTTTAATAGCAGTATCAATATCATTTATACCTTCAAGCTCAAAAAGTACAAACTGCTTGAATACGGATGCCCTTTTCACTTTGTGACATTCATATTCGGCACCGTTTTTGAGATATACCTTCTTCAAAGATGCAAGATCTTCAGGAGAATCGCACCAGGATTCAAGCTTCATTCCCCCACGAACACCGTGTGTATTTATTATTTTTCCGCACTCAAGAAACTTTGATTTGCTCATTATTCTAACCTTTTCTATAAAAACGCATACTTATTTAGAATAGTATATCACATTTTATTGATTTTTGCAATAAAAACCGTGTTTTTTTATTGATTTACCATAATAATTTTGTCAATAATTATTTATTTTTTAAAAATATGGAAAATACTATTGCAAAAAAGGAAAAAATAATGTATAATAGTTAAGTTGATATTTATTTATGGAGGTAAATCTAATGCAATTATTCCCTATTATTATGCTTGTTGCAATGTTTGTAATTATGTACTTCATTACAATCAGACCTCAGAAAAAGGCAGAGAAGGAAGCAGCTGCAATGAGAAATAATCTTGAGATTGGTGACGAAGTAACAACTATCGGCGGAATTATCGGTAGAATCGTAAGCATCAAAGAAGAAACCTGCGTTATTGAAACAAGCAGAGCAGGAACAAAAATCCGCATTCTCAAATCAGCCATCCACAGCGTTGACGTTAAAGCAGCAGATGCACAGTAATTTATAGAAACAGTACCGACCTGAAGATCGGTGCTGTTTTTTTATTTCATATTTTCGTCCGATAAATCATATATTTAGGTGAAAACACATATTCGGAGGAAATTATGAAAAATACAAGATATTCACACAAGCCAAGCAAGAAAAATCTCACAAAAAAGGACGAAGCATTAAAAAAAGCACTTAAAAGCTCCTTTCTTGGAATACTTATTACTTCGGGTATAAGCTTAGCTCTGCTTTTTGCAAGCACAGCAGCCGCACTGATGACGGATGATCCGACCGCCTTCATTGAGCCCACAGGCTACGTTTCGGCATTAGTTGCTGCATTTTTAGGTGGATTTATCTGCTCAAAAATTGATAAACAATCACCGTATCTTGTGGGAATAATCAGCGGTGCAGGATTTGTAATCATATCAGTCCTTCTTTCCTTCACTCTCCCCCATTCACTTGCATCGGGGATGAACATATGGCTGCGACTCTGCCTTCACGCAATCACATTTATTCTTTTCCCTATTGGCACACTTATTGGTGTAAAATCATCAAAGCCCAAGCATAAGGTAAGGAAAAGAAGATAAAAAAGCACCCGTATGGGTGCTTTTTTATAGGTTATATATTCGCTTTGCATTTTCAAATGTAATATCTGCGATTTCTTCAGGCGATTTTTCAAAAACCGAGGCAATTGCATTAACGGTATATTCAAGATTGCCTGAATGATTCATTTTTCCGCGGTTCGGATGCGGTGCAAGATAGGGTGCATCGGTTTCTATAAGTAATCTATCAAGAGGAATGGTGGAAAGCACTTCCCGAACGCGACTCGCATTCTTGAATGTTACTACGCCTGAAAACGAGATGTACCACCCGCGTTTTATAAGCTCCTTTGCCATTTCAGACGAACCGCTGTAGCTGTGAAAAATCCCCTTTACGCTTGGATATTTGAGAGCCATTTCAAAGCAATCTCCGTGTGCCTCTCTGTCGTGAATAATAACGGGGAGAGAGTATTTTTCAGCCATCTTCATCTGTGCTTCAAACGCATATCTCTGCCTTGCCTTGACCTCATCCGTAAGATTCTCAACGTGATAGTCAAAACCGATTTCGCCAATGGCTACTATTTTGTTATCTCTACGCAATTTTTCATCGCAGATACTCGCCTCAATCTCAGCAAGAGCCAAGTCGATGTCATCGATATAAAAGCAGTCCTCGGGGTGAATACCGGATGAAACGTACATTTTTTCATATTTTTTTGCCTGAGCTATGCATTCTTTAAGATTATCGGGATTAGTCGCAATATTTACAATTGCACCGACATTTTCAGAGAAAACCTTATCTAAAAGAGCCTCTGCACCGCCTTCGTATGCATTAAACCACGCATCGAAATAATGTGCGTGAGAGTCGAAATATTTCATATTTGTTACCTGTTTATTGTTCTAAATTTTGATTTTTCTGCTCGTTGTTCGCACTCGCCTGTGCGATTGTTTTGCCCCGCTTTTTCAAAAGCGGGAGCC
>JAZNWX010000263.1:0-1986 GCA_045593575.1 Eubacteriales bacterium
AACGTTTGCATCTGCCCAGTCAGTATGTACCAAAAGCTCGCTACCAAGTAATTCTACTATATTGGCATTAATAACGAATTTATCCGTCTTGTTTCCTGCGAATTCAGAATCCAAAACGATGTCCTCAGGTCTTATACCAACTCTGATGGGATGCTTACCTGACAATGCTGCTTCACATTTAGCCAAAAGATTCTTGGCAACCTCGTAAAGATTATTTACAAATTCAATGTCTGTTGAGTTAAGATTAACCTTAACCTTTGCCTTCTTTTTCTTGTTCTTCGGCTTCTGATAATACAGGGTATTATCAACAACAATTTCTTCTCTGCTGAATACCTGAGCATTATGCAACATTCCAATGTCAGCAGAAGGAATCTTTTCAAGAGTCAAGAGGGGCTCTCTTATCTTAAGTAATGCCTTCTTATTAACCATTTGAAGATTATCGCTGTTCATTGACTGGAACTCAGCTATAAGTGATCTGAGATCTTCTCCACATTCAAGACCGTAAGTTATCTGAATAATATCTTTGAATGCTTCGTTAAGTGAAGAAACCTTGCCCTGTGAATCAACGTCATAAAGCACCTTATCAAGTATCTTAAGTGCGTGCATTTTTCTGAAGTCGGGAGAATTCAACATTCTTCTGAGCTCTGCAATTTTTTCTTCATAATATCTATTATGACGTTCAACGTAATCGTCGGATAAGGTAACTTCGTATCCGTTTGCAAAAATAAGCTTGCCGTTATCATACTCGGCATCAAAAATATTCATTGCGGGTGAACCGATAAACGTTGCCACAAATATATTTTTGGGATTACAATAAATTTCTTGAGGTGTACCGATCTGCTGTACCCAACCCTTGCTCATAACTACGATTTTTGTAGCCATTGTCATAGCTTCTGTCTGGTCGTGAGTTACGTAAATTGTTGTTGCACCGATCTGCTCGTGAATTCTAACGATTTCACTACGCATCTGAACCCTGAGCTTTGCGTCAAGGTTAGACAGAGGCTCATCCATAAGGAACAATTTAGCATTTCTTACAATCGCACGTCCAAGTGCAACACGCTGCATCTGACCGCCCGAAAGCTCTTTAGGTCTTCTGTCAAGGTATGGGCCAAGGTCAAGAATTGATGCCGCCTCAAATACTCTTTGACGAATCTCTTCCTTGCTCATTTCTACGTAATGATACTGAATCTTACCGTTTATCAACAGGCGATATTCATTATCAACCGTATATCCGTCAGCAGATATCTTATTTAACTGCTTTTGTATGTTTTCTGTTGCGATATTCTTGATGTGATTATAAAGAGGAACACCGTCAACCAATCTTTGCAGATCTACCAAATAATAAATTTCATATTTGCAAAGTATCTTTGCTGCCTTGTCGCAAATTTTCATGCGAGTTGCAACATATTCAACAACGGTTCCGAAATTAAGAGCTTTATCCTCTGCGGCTCTGTGTGCCTCAGTAAACTCTCTCATTCTGTTATCAAGAACCTCCACAACCTGACTCCACGCCTTGAGCTCAGTTGCCTCATACGGCTTTCTGAACTTGCGGGCACGAAGAGGAAATGCTATGTTGTCAAATACTGTCATCTGAGGATATAATGCATAATTCTGAAATACCATCGATATATCACGGTCTTTGCTGCTTGTATAGTTAGATAATACCTTATCAATATACAAATAACCGCTTGTTATATCTTCAAGTCCTGCAATCATACGTAATGTTGTGGATTTTCCACATCCCGAGGGCCCAACCAAAACGATGAAATCGTTTTCGGATATATCAATATTAAAATCATATACAGCCTGGACACCATTGGGATAAATCTTATTAATATCTTTCAAGGATACAAAAGCATCAACCGAGCTGTTTGATATTTTATATCCGCTTTCTTTTAATATTTTACCTGCTTTTGACGCGGGAACTTGCATTCTACCGTCAACAGGTCTATTATCTGTATTAACCATTTTGTCCACTCCTATTAT
>JAZNWX010000264.1:0-4291 GCA_045593575.1 Eubacteriales bacterium
TAGCTTGTATATATGAGGGACAGCTTATTAGACGAACCGTTTCCGTTTTCGCAGTCGGTACGATTTGCTTTATAGTGGCAATCGTCATATGAAGAAGTGTAGCTGTGTGTACTTCTCATAAGAGAAGCAAGTGCCGATTGAATCTCAGATGCACTTTTTTCAGAGAGCACATCATATTCATAACTGCCGTTGTAATAATCGTCAGCACTTGTTCCGTTAAGAGTTGTAGCGACTACGTCCCTTGTTCCTGAATTGTATTCAGTAGAATATGTTGAGGGTTGTGTACCGGTTGCCTGAAGAATACCTGTATCAATTTCAACGGGGGAGACAGCGAAGGAGCTGACAACCGTTGATTGCACAAGCATAATAAGCAAGAGCAACAAGCTAAGTAATTTGATGTTGTTTTTCATATCAAATCTCCGTTGTATAAAATTTATCAGCATAATTATAACACATAACGGCAGATAATAAAAGACCTTTTTGAAAAAAAGTCGATTTTTGTGCAAAATACCAATAATGTTATATATAATTGCAATAAGTGTTGCAAAAGTCGGTTTTTTATGTTAGAATTAAATAATAAAATCGTTCAGGAGAAAAAGTATGATTTTTGAAAAACAAATTCTAAACGTATACAGGGGAATGGCATATACGCGTTGCGATGATAACGGAACAGCTTTTTACTTTACAGCAAAGGATTTTGACGCTCTTAAGTGCGAGCCCTATCCCTTTGCATCTTCAAAGGGACACGGTCTCTCGGGATATATTTATTCCTATGACAATCCCATTCCAAACAGAATAGTTGTGTTCGATCACGGATTTGGCGGCGGACACACCTCTTATATGAAAGAAATTGAAGCATTATGCAAGCATGGATATCTCGTTTTTGCTTATGACCACACCGGATGTATGGAATCGGGCGGAGAAACACCAAACGGTATGGCACAGTCACTTTGTGATCTCAATGATTGCTTAAATACACTTAAAGCGGACAAGAGATTTGCAGGATTCGACTTTTCTGTAATTGGGCACAGCTGGGGTGGATTTTCAAGCCTGAATATATCTGCACTTCATCACGATATTTCACACGTCGTAGTGCTTTCGGGATTTGTTTCTGTTAAATTGTTGGTTGATGCTTTTTTTGCCGGCATTCTAAAGCCATATCGCAAGGCAATTATGAAGCTTGAGGAGTCCTCAAATCCCGAGTTTATTAACTATAATGCTGTTGAAACACTTTCGAATTCTAAATCTAAGGTCCTGCTCATTTATTCCGATAACGATATGCTTTGCAGTAAAAAAGTGCATTATGAAACACTTAAAAATGCTCTTAAAGGAAAAGATAATATAAAATTCCATCTTGAAAAAGGAAAGGGACATAATCCCAATTATACTGTTGATGCAGTTACCTATCTTGGAGAATACGTTAATGAAAAAAATAAGCTTATGAAGCAAAAAAAGCTTGTTACAGATGAGCAGAAAAAAGCTTTTCTCGCATCGTTTGATTGGGATAGAATGACTAAGCAGGATGAAGCGGTTTGGAATGTAATTTTTGATTGTCTTGATAATTGAAAGGAGATAAAAATATGTCTGAATTTTTGGAAGCTGTTCGTAATATTCATCCGATTTTAGTTTGTCTTATAGTTTGCTGTGCCAAAATTGTTGAAATAAGCATACAGTCACTGAAAACCTGTATGATGGTTAAGGGGCAAAGAATGAAGGCGGCAATTCTCGGCTTTGTTGAATGTATGATCTGGGGACTTGTAATCTCCACCATCATTGGCACGCTCGGTGACGATTATCTTTTGCTTGTATTTTACTGCTTTGGCTATGCTGTCGGCCTGTTTCTCGGTTCAACGATTGAGAGCAAGATTGCTATTGGAACAAGTAACCTCGAGCTTTTTGCAAACGATGAAAATACTGAGCTTATCACGACCTATCTGAAAGAAAAGAATATGGGTTATACCGTTCTTGACGGATACGGATCAAAAGATAAAATGAATATGATTTTTATTGTTCTAGCCAGAAAAGAGACACCTAAGGTACTTAAGGACATAAGAAAAATCTGTGATAATAAGGTTTTTGTGGTTGCAAGTGAGGTCAGCAAATATGCAGGCGGATACGGTATGACAAAGTAAAGGAGAAAGCGATGAAATCCAAAGTATTTTTTACACATGAGATAACCCCGAAAAAGGTTCTTGAGCTTTATGAGATGCTTGATAAAAAGCTTTGCGGAAGGGTTGCCATAAAGGTTCATTCAGGTGAAAAGGGCAATCAGAATTTTTTAAAGCCTGAGTTCTGGGAAGAAATAATAACACACGTTGGCGGTACCGTTGTTGAATGTAATACCGCCTATGCAGGTGAGCGTAACACAACTGAAAAGCATAAAAAATTGATAGAATATCACGGCTGGAGCAAGAGGTTTCCGGTTGAGATACTTGATGCTGAGGGTGAGGACATTGTTCTTGAAATTCCCGAAGGTAAGGTAATAAAGAAGAATTATATCGGTAAGGGTACCGCCAAATATGATTCTATGCTTGTGCTGTCCCACTTTAAGGGACACCCGATGGGGGGATACGGCGGAGCATTGAAGCAGCTTTCAATCGGTATTGCTTCATCGTTTGGAAAGGCATATATTCACGGAGCAGGCGAGCCTGAAAAAATATGGACTGCAGACCACGACTCCTTCCTTGAATCGATGGCAGATGCCGCTAAAAGTGTAGTTGATTATTTTGACGGAAAAATAGTATATATCAATGTTATGAAGAATATGAGTGTCGATTGCGATTGCTGTGCAATTGCAGAGGATCCTTGTATTGCAGACATAGGTATACTTGCATCGAGCGATCCCATTGCCATTGACCAGGCGTGTATTGATCTTGTATATTCCTGCTCCGATATGGACAAGCCACACCTTATTGAGAGGATTGAAAGCAGAAACGGTGTTCACACTATCGAAGCGGCAGCCGAGCTTGGCTATGGCTCAAGAGAATATGAGCTGATCGAAATATAGTGTTTTCGAGGCATATTATGAAATACGCAATTAATAAGGAGTTTTTTCCCCAATCATATTTTCACAATCCGATAAAAAATGCACGTCTTGCAGGCTGGGTTGGATCACTTTTTAAGCCCCCTAAAAAACTGTTTATGGATAAGGAAATTCGCGTAACAAGAAGAATGATTGAAGGATATGACAAAGGAAGCTTTGAAATCCTGATATTTGAGCCATATGGGCTGCCTCAAAACGTGCCTTGCTTGGTTTACATACACGGTGGCGGTTTTATTTTCGGTGCGGGTAATTATAACTATAAAATTGCCAAGGAATACTGTCTGAAGCTCGAATCCAAGCTCATATTTGTCAACTATCGTTTAGCACCTAAATATCCTCATCCGACTCCTGCAGAGGATTGTTATACCGGGCTTCGCTTTGCCTTTGAAAATGCTGAGAAATACGGTATTGATAAACACAGGATCGGTGTAGCGGGAGAGAGTGCAGGCGGAGCACTTTCCGCAGCAGTATGCCTTATGGCACGTGATAGAGGGACTGATGCACCCGCTTTTCAGCTGCTTATATATCCCGTGACAGATATTACAATGGATACTGATTCCAACAGGAAATTTACCGACACGCCGGTTTGGAACAGCAAGCTTTCAAAAATGATGTGGCCCGCTTATGTTCCCGACAGAGAGAGGGATGATATCTCCTATGCAGCACCGATGCAAGCAGAGTTTTTTGGAAATTTGCCACCTGCCTATGTTGAAACAGCTGAATTTGATTGCCTTCACGATGAAGCAATTAATTATGCAAATGCGATGAAAAATGCAGGTGTTTCTGTTGAAATAAACGAAACAAAGGGAACAATGCACGGTTTTGATAATATGTTTTTGGCACCGACAACACAAAAGGTGCTTCAAACTCGCATAGCATTTATGAAAAAGCATTTAAAATAATACGCAAAAAAAGAGAGGCGATAACCTCTCTTTTTATGCTTTTGCGGTGTATGTCAGAACATCGAGAATAGTTTCACCGTCTATCTGGAGGGGGGTCGGACGGTCATACGTAACCGTTATCTCATGTCCCGTTTTTATTTCGAGAATTTCTTTATGAGTTATGTGCTTTCCCGTGAAAATCTTTGGAAATACACAAAGAAGCTTGAGTTTATTGGCATTGTGAACAATAAGTATGCTCAAAGTTCGCTGTGGATCACACCGGTTTTGATGAGGCGTAGCCATCATCCCACCTCCGAAAAACCTTCCTTTTAAGGTGGGAGCCATCCAGACGCGATTGTACTTGGCG
>JAZNWX010000265.1:0-4435 GCA_045593575.1 Eubacteriales bacterium
AATTTTAGCATAGTTTTTTGTGTTTGTAAAGGTTTTCTTCCAAATATAATAAAAATTATCTTCAAATCGCTTGACAAGAATAAAAATATCGGGTATAATACATTCCGTTGTTTATTTGACAGTAATTTTTGAAAAAGGAGAAAAATTGTGATTATTGATTTGAATCCAATGCTTCGCGGAGAAGTGAACAGTATTGATATTGATTTCGTTCTCACGCCTGAAATAATTGAAGACGTTACCTTCACCGACGGTGCACGTGTTCACGGAAAAATCACAAACTCTGCAGGATATATGCGTTTGGCACTTAAGGCAGATTTGCCCTATGTTGGCGAATGTGCTCGCTGTCTTGACGAGGTCCGCGGAATTTTCTCGCTCGATTTCGAGAGAACTGTTGTTACCGAGGGTATGGTCAGCGACGAGAAGCTTGAGGAAAGCGTTGATGAATATATTGTTCTTGATGACGGCAAGCTCGTTCTTGATGATGCAGTCCGGGAGGAGCTTTTGATTGATTTTCCTAAAAAATTGCTCTGCTCCGATGACTGCGAGGGACTTTGCCCTAAGTGCGGAAAGCCCAAAAGAGAGGGCGATTGCGGCTGCGTAACAAAAGAAATTGATCCAAGATTAGAAGTTTTGAAAAAATTACTTGACAAATGAGAAATTATGTAGTATAATACCATAGATAAGTTGTGTATCACACTAATAAGGAGGTGTAGGACAATGGCAGTACCGAAGAGAAAAGTATCTAAAGCTCGCAGAGATAAGAGACGTTCTAATAACTGGAAGCTCAGCCTTCCCGGCATCGTTAAGTGCCCCAAGTGCGGAGAATTCGTGCTCGCTCACAGAGTTTGCAAGAAATGCCGTTCTTACAATGGCAAGGAAGTTATCAAAGAGGAAGCGTAATGCTCTCATAACCGCTTAACATAAAGCGGAAATTCCTATAAAATAAGGAACTTATTCTGTTTTATGACTAGAAAAGTTCCTTTTTTTATTTATTTTATCAAAACGGAGAATTATTATGAAAAAATCAACTATTATTACAATCGGTGCATTTGTGCTTGGTGTTTTTGTTCTTACTGCAGGGTTTATCCTTGTAACAAACAACAGCATTTCAAACAAGCTGTTTTCCACCGCATCAACGTCATCATCAACTTCAGGTACTACAACACAGCCGCCGAGGCAAACTTATGATCCAATGGATTTTACTGATGCTGAGATGAGTCAGTATATTACACTTGGAAATTACAAGGACTCAACCTTTGAGCTTGAGATGAAGGAAGCTGACTATAAGAAATACGAAGAACACATTAATAAAGAAGAAAATCTTAAAATGCTTCTTATAGGTCAGGAACTTTTTGACAAATTAACTACCGGTGTTGTGGAAGAGGAAGCAATTTTCAGCTTCGATTACAGCGGTAAGCTCGACGGAGTTGCATTCAAGGGTGGTACGAATACAAATACTCTTGCATACATTAAGGGTGATACATTACATATATACGGCGGATCAACCTTTATCCCCGGCTTCGCAGAGCAGATGCTTGGTGCGGAGATAGGCAAGGAATTTGATATTGATATTAAGTTCCCCGACAATTACGGAAATGCAGATCTTGCAGGTAAGGATACCGTATTTACCATTAAGATCAATTACGTTATTGATGAAATCGACTTCAACGATGAATGGATAAACAGAGTCAGCGAAGGCAAATATGCGACCACTCAGGATTATATTGATTTCTGTATTAATTTTCTGATTGAATATCATAATTCTGATTTTATTTTAAGCTCAATAATGGATGCTGCAACGGTGGTATCAATTCCTCAGGCGGAATTTGATTACTATTATTATGACATCAAATACAGAATTGAGGATACAGCCAAGCAGTATGGAATGACATACGAAAGCTTCCTTTCATCGGGATATGCGGCTATGTTCCAAATCGTGGATGCCAAAAGCGATGAGGAAGTAAGAGAATACGTAGAGAATATCGTAAAAACTGAGCTTGTTCTTTATGCTGTGGCTGAGGCTGAAAACATTGAAGTTACCAACGAAGAATTTGAAAAAGAAATACAGTATATGATCGATCAATACGGTGTTACTCGCGAAGAAATATTTGAGGTTTATACTGATGCTGATCTTCGCAAGGATATTTTGTTGAACAAAACACTTGAGTTTATCAACGATAATAACGTTTTATCAGTAAAGATCATTCCCGACAGCACAACTTCTTCATAAAACTAAAAAAGAAAACGGCGATTTCAATCGCCGTTTTTTGTTTTATTGAACCTTTTGTAAATTATAGACCATATTTCTTACAAGGGAGCGAGGAGCAAAACGGTTTGCAAACACAATCAATTTATTTACAAATCCGCAAACGCAAATTGCCTTACCCTTATTCATATTCTTGTAACCGAACTTGGCAACCGTGTCGGGATCCCAGACCTTCAGGTTTTTGAAAAGTCCCGATTCGCCAAGATCTGCCGCGTTATCAAAATTGGTTCTTATGGGGCCGGGGCAGAGGGCCGTAACCTTGACTCCCGTTCCTTTAAGCTCACGGTGAAGTGCTTGCGAGAAGGAGAGAACGAATGCTTTGGTTGCGTAATAAACACTCATAAGGGGACCCGGTTGAAAAGCCGCAATTGAGTCAACATTAAGAATGTTACCACTCTTTTGTGCGATCATATCAGGAAGGTAGAGATGGCAAAGATGCATAAGAGAGGTGCAGTTGAGATCGACCATTCTTATTTGCTTGTTTATGTCACTCTTGTGAAACTCACCGAAGTCGCCAAATCCCGCGTTGTTGACAAGTACGTCTACCTTAATCCCTGCATCCTTGGTGGCAGCATAGACCTCGTCTGCACCGCTTGGTTTGCAAAGATCTTTTGGAATTACCGTGACTCTATTGCTATATTTTTTCTCGATTTCGTTCTTGATTTCATTGAGCTTGTCGCCATTTCTGGCAACGAGAACAAGGTCGTATCCGTCCTTGGCAAAGATATTTACAAACGAAAGCCCAAGACCGCCGGACGCACCTGTTATTAAAGCAGTTTTTTTCATATATTTTCTCCTTTGTTAAAACGGAAGTGAATAGATTATCATACCAAGACACGCAGAAATTGCAATCATAAGTATCGGGGAGGGCTTTTTGCCCATTTTATTTTTGAATACTATTGCTATTCCAACGATTATTTCAAAAATTACTATACCCTTAAAATCGATGTTGAATGCAAAATTTCCGTTGCCGATGCCCAAAAGAATGCTCAAAAACAGGGTGATCGCTGTTCCTAGAATGAGTGAAACAACTGCAGGGCGAACTCCTGAAAGAAATGCTTTAACCCCCTTGTATTTGAGAAAGTTTTTGAGCAGAGCAGAGATTATAAGAATAATAATAAAAGAGGGGAGAACAACTCCGAGAGTTGCACAGGCTGATCCCAGAATGCCCGCCTGCTCTGATCCGACAAATGTTGCCATATTGACTGCAATCGGTCCCGGTGTGGACTCGGAAACTGCGATCATATTAAGAAGCTCTTCTTCGGTTAGCCATCCGTGAGCCAAAACCTGCTCTCGAACGAATGGGATCATAGCATAGCCACCGCCGAAGGTGAGTGCACCAATTTTAAAGAAGGTTATAAAAAGCTCGAAAAGGATCATTTTGAGGCCTCCTTTCCGTTCTGCTTTTTGCTATAAAAAGCGATGATTCCGACAGCACCTGCGATGAGGATGTAAATAATTGACGAAAACTTTACCGCAAAGAGCGAGAAAGCTGTCATACATACAAGAACAGAGAGCATAATTGCGATGGGGAGGGGCTTTTTCTCCATTTGTTTGAGGAGCTTCAGACCGGTTGAACCGATGAGATATACTACGCACGCCTGAATTCCGCGGAACGCATTTGCAACAATCGTGAGGTCAAGAAAGGCATCAAGAAAGAGGGAGATTACGTAGATGATGATAAAAGAGGGAAGCACAACTCCAAGCGTAGAGAAGGCAGAACCGAGAACACCTGCTGTTTTGTGTCCGATAAATGTTGCGGAATTTATTGCAACCGGACCGGGAGTTGACTCTGCAATTGCGATCATATCAAGAAATTCATCCTTAGTCAGCCATCCTTTTTTTTCCACGAATTCATTTTCGAGAAGTGAGAGCATAGCATATCCGCCACCGAAGGTGAATGCACCGATTTTAAAGAAACACAAGAAAAGTGTTAGTATTAATTTTGATTTTTTCATATTTACTCCGTGAATTAGTTTTTCGATTTATTATAGCACACATAGAAGAAAAATGCAAGGAAAAATGTCGGTTTCAAATTTTGATTTATCGGTATGTATAAGCAAAGTAAATAAAGGCCCCTTTGTGTAAAGGGGGCTCCGCGTTAGCGGTGGGGGATTGTTGTTTTTGTTAAGATTACAATCCCTCCGTCACGGCAAGCCGTGACACCTC
>JAZNWX010000266.1:0-5620 GCA_045593575.1 Eubacteriales bacterium
CGCTTGGCCTCCGACTTGGCGGAAACAGCTTTTACAGATAATTCAGATATAACAAAAGCCACCCGATTTCGGGTGGCTTTATCTTTATTTTTTATTCTGCGAAGCACATTTACCTGAGCATTCCTTTCCGTAAGGACATCCGATACATTTGCTTCCCTTTTTCTTTTCCTTGTATATGTAGAAGCCAACTGCTGCCACTATTACAAGAAGGATAATTATAATAATAATATCTTCTATTCTCATTGCTTAGTTATTTTTATGATTATGCTTTTGAAGCTTTAAGTGAGTATTCCTTCTTGAGCTTCTTATCTGTATTTGCAATCAAAATACCGATTACAGCTACAAAAAGAAGTACTATTGAAAGACCTATAAGTGCTACACCAACATTGAGTGCCGCAGGATTTGTAATAAGTGTTCCGATTGTATAAACAAGATATGCTACCGTATAACCTGTGCCAAGCTGGAGTCCAATGCCTCCCCAAAGCCACTTTGCACTCTTCATCTCTGCATTCATAGCACCGATTGCAGCAAAGCAAGGAGGTGTATAAAGATTGAACATAAGATATGCAAGAGCCGCTACCTTTGTAATAGCCATTACACTTGCAACTTCAGCACCTGCACCTTCCATCATTGCAAGCTCCTCTGTATCAATGAGGTTTTCAAGTCCGACAAAGCAAACTGCAAGTGTACCGACAACATTTTCCTTTGCGATAAATCCTGTTACGGCAGCTGCTGCAAGCTCCCAGGAAAGAACACCGACGATGGGAACAAGAATGTAAGCAAACGGGCCTGCAATTGATGCAAGAATTGAATCGTCTGCGTTTTCTGCAACTGTGAAGCTCCACGTGAACGTCTGCATAATCTGAACTGCCATATTGCAAAGCAAAATAATTGTAGCTGCTTTAACAATATACGACCATCCTCTTGCACACATCGACTTAAATGCACCCCAAAGTGAAGGTGCTTTATAATCGGGAAGCTCAATAATGAAGAAGGATTTTCTAACCTTATGACCTGTAATTCTGTTAATAAGAAGTGCACCAAGGAAAATAAGAAGTATGCCAGCAAGATACATTACGGTACTTACCCATCCGGATTCGTCGAAAAACGCACCTGCAAAAAGTGCAATAACGGGAATCTTCGCACCGCAGGGCATAAATGGTGCAAGCATAGCGGTTGCTCTGCGTTCCCTTTCATTTCTGATTGTTCGTGATGCCATAACACCGGGAACTGCACATCCAATTGTGATAACGAACGGAATAACCGATTTACCCGAAAGTCCAACTCTCTTGAAAATAGGATCAAGAACCACTGCAACACGGCTCATATATCCGCAATCCTCAAGGAGAGCGATCAGGAAATACATTACCATAACGAGTGGCAAGAAGCCAACAACAGCAATAACACCGCCTATTACACCGTCAACGAGTATAGCCGAAAGCAGAGGATTAGCTTCAACCAAAAGCTCACCTATCCAGCCCTGGAAAATCTCAAGCCATCCAACAAGAAGATCGGCAATTGGTGTACCTACCCATACCTGAGATATCTGGAAAACAAGGTACATTACTACTGCGAAAATCGGAATACCGAGCCATTTATTTGTCAGAACGGCATCTATTTTATCGCTAAGACTCTCATCCTTGGTGAGAATCTTTCTGTTCTCTACCTCTTTAACCACTTTATTAACAAAGTCAAAACGCTTTCTGTCAGCTGCTGTAACCGCCTTTTTATCAGTCAAATCAACGTCACCTTGGTTATATGGTGCATTTTGTGAAGTTCCCACAACACTGACAGCGGTTGAAATAAGGTCTTTAAGGCCTTCACCGCTTGTTGAAACCGTGTTTACAACGGGACAGCCAAGTTTTTTTGAAAGAAGCTCCACGTTAATGAGTGTTTCCTTCTTTTCGTTGATGTCGCTCTTGTTAAGCGCAACCACCACGGGAATTCCAAGTTCAAGAAGCTGTGTTGTAAAAAACAAGCTGCGGCTTAGATTACTTGCGTCAACAATATTGATGATTACATCAGGATTTTCGTTCTTAACGTACGCACTTGTAACGCTTTCTTCACTTGTAAAGGGTGACATAGAGTAAGCACCGGGAAGGTCAACTGCAATCAAATCCTTGCCCGAAGTATAAGCAGATTTGATGGAGTGCTCCTTTTTGTCTACCGTAACACCCGCCCAGTTGCCGACCTTTTCATTTCTGCCGGTCAGGGCATTGTACATTGTAGTTTTGCCTGAATTGGGGTTGCCCGTCAAAGCAATTCTCATAAAAATTTTTCCTCCGTTTATGTAAATAAAAAGTTTAACTGTTTTTTAGTTAGCATATGCTAACTAACGGTCAAAATAAAAGGAGTCCCCCTTTTATTCTTCAACTTCGATAGCATCAGCAAGCTGATAATCAATATTATAACGTGCATCCTTAATCGAAACAACACATCCGCTTTTGCGAAGAGTAACCACGGTTATTGCTTCACCGCTGTAGCAACCGAGGGAAAACAAAAAGGCATCAAGCTCCTCGTCATCTGTAAGAATGCTTTTTATAATATATTCTTTTCCCTGCTCAGCATTTCTGAGAGTCATAAAATCACCATTCTTTCTTTATGCGAACAATTGAGTTAGCCGCCGCTAACCGTATTGTATTATATACCTATATTTCCCATTTGTCAATAGTTTTTTGCAAAAAATATATAGCTTTTTTGATAAAAACCACTTAAAACAGAATAAACGGGAGCAAAAATGCTCCCGTTTCAACTTTATTTATTGTCTAACAATAATATTCTTTTCAACTTCAATATGCTGTATAGGGTAACAAAACTACATTTTTAAATATTTGTTCAAAATAAGAATCATCAACTGATACTGTATATGGAAGACCGTTATACCAAGCATCAACATCTTCGTTAGCAACACTTTCCTTGGCTATTTTTCTCCAAAGAAGCTCTTCAGCTTCGCCTGCGTAGTACATAATGTGGCAGCCATAAGGTGTTTCAACAAGACCAAGCTCGCCGGACGTTTCAGCTGCGTATAGCCAATTATCGAATTCATTAACCATCATACCCTTTTCTACATCATAGTAAAATACTGCGGTGTCATGTGTTACACTTCCGAATTCTTCGAACTTTTCTTTTGTAAGGTTGTTCTCTGCCTTGATTTCAGCAAAAAGCTTTTCAGCCGCTGCCTTAGCTTCTGCACTTGTATTATAGGAAACAGCAGGATCAGTATATTTAGACGTATCCACCTTAAACATAATATGTCCCACGTCGCGTGTTTTATAGTCGCACGAATTGTGTGCTGCTTTTGTTACAAAGTATGCACTGCAAGAATATTCACTTGTTGTAGAAGAAGATTCAAGCTCTTTTCTTGCTTTTTCAATTTGATGTTGGTAAGAATAAAGTCTTTCTTCAAGAACCTGCTTTTCATCCTCAAGATCCTTCTTCTTGTTGGCATCTGTTTCCTTAGCTATTCTTTGAGTTAAGTCATATATCATATCTTCAGTTACATCATAAGACAACTCGGCATTTTCAAGATTAATTTCCAACATATTCCACTGCCAGCAAGAGTTAACAGGTGCATTTGTGCCCTCAACCTCAAAGCTTTCATAATTGATACCGTAATCCGCCTTCACGCCACCAAAGAGCTTGTTACCAAGTACGGATGAGAGTGTATAAGATGTTGTTTTTCTTGCATAGGCAATTTCTTTTTTGAGATTAATAATTAAAGAATCGGGGAGATTTCGAGCCAAATTCTGCCATTTACTGCTTGCTGACACATCAATATTAATAATGCTTCTGTCAATGCTGTCCTCGTCATTTAACACTGCATTGATAACAGCATTTTTAAGCTCGTTTGTTTTGTATTCGTTAAGAATATCTTCAGTTGGCTTTTCGTAAGAGGCAAAATTCTTTGTTTCCGTATTATATGTACTTGAAAATACACTTTCGTACTTTTCTTCAAGAATAATTCTCATGAACTCTGCTTCCGAAGTTGCAGCAGCAAGTCTGTCCATAGCGGCTTTGTCCCTTGCAAAGCTATCTTCGTTTGCTGCTTTGTTGTCCATCGCTGTTTTAAGGTCTTTTTGATAAGCAACGGAGTCTGTGCCGCCCTCATAATCAACAGGATCGATATTAAGCTCTGCGATTTTGTCAGCTGTCAAGCCCGCAATAGCTTCCAGATAGGCAAAGCTATTAACTCCGCCTATGTAATCCTCAGAGTTTGGCATATCCACGGGATTCATACTGCTAACTGTGTAAACAAGATACTCTGCAGTAATAAATTGTGAGAGATTATTCTTTAAATATTCATATTCTTCATCGGAGTTAACACAGTCAAATATTCTTTGATGAATAATTGAATAGTAGCTTGATGATATATGCTCAATAATGAGTGCTTGCTTAAGAGCATCCTCAGTTACACTGTCACCAAAATGTTGGCGAATGTAATTTGCGAAAGTAATTTTGATTTCATATTGAACGTTTTCTTCATCCCACGCCTCTTTAAGCTTTGCAATTAAATCATCAGCATATTTTTCTGCATCAGCTTGAAGCTCTTCAAAACTCGTGAGTGTATCAGCTTTTGCCGCCTCGCAGTACGAAAGGTAAGTTGTTACTGTAGTTTTCGTTCCCTGAAGGAAGAAATCATAGTATGTCTGAGTATTTGAAGAATCAGTATACTGCTCATTAAAAGGCTGGTACATATCGAACGTGATATATCCAAGTAAAATGTAGTAATAGTTTTGTGAATACCAGTTTTGAATGTAGGAATTTGTGAAATACTGCATCATCGGATAGGTCACTTTAAAATTGTCCGAGGTAGCCACTATTTCTTCTGATAGGTTATTCTTTTCATTATCAACACATGATATGAATGTACTGATTATAACAACAACAATTAATAATAAAGATACTGCTTTTTTCATATTGTCCCTCCCTTATATATCTTCAATTTGATTTTATCACAGTTCTTTATAAATTGCAAGTGATTTGATACATATAGTTGCACGAAAATAAAACAGAGATGATAAATCCTCTCATTTTTGGGATGTCAAAGACGGAAGGTTCGCTTTGCGAACTATATTCCTCATATCATAACACAAAAGAAAAAGGAGTGCTTTTGCATTCCCTTTTCTTTGTGTGAGTAATCAAAAATTTTGATACCATTTTTAGATGGATGCAAATTTTAGAGTTATGGGTGCATTTTTGTAATGAGGTTTGCACCCATATTAATTCGATAAATTGGAATTTGAAGCTATCACAATTTGAAAATTTATTTCTTTATTACTTTTTTGCACCAAGTGCGTTTGTTGCAATTAGGACACTTCAAATACCGTGTCGTTCCCCTATGCATCGCATTAAGTGCCTGCTTATAGGTAGGTACGATCTCGTAGCCGCAATTTTTGCACTTATAAGCCCCCACGCTTACTTCAAGCTTTAACGCATAGAAACACGGTATAAGGAACACCACGCACAGTGAAATTATTGCAACGAGCATCCATGGCCCCTCAGGCATAAAAAAGGCGATGATCGCGAGACCTCCGATCAATCCAAGGATACTCACTGTCATGATTATCCACATTGCATTCCAAATAGTTTTGTTTTTCTTTTCTAATTCCTTTGCCATATC
>JAZNWX010000267.1:0-6371 GCA_045593575.1 Eubacteriales bacterium
TATGCTTCGTCATAGTATTCAAGTACTAGCTCATATGCGTTCTTGATTGTCTGCTTCTGGCATGTCCACTCGTTTTCGTAAGCTTCAGCAAGGGAATCTGTAAGTGTATCGTGACCTGCCTTAGAGGGATGAGCTGAAAGACCCCAAGCGAGTTTCAACTTACCGTAAAGAGCAAGAAGAGTTTCAAGTGTACCATTTTCTTGAAGTGTTGTGGAAATAGCTTCGGGCATTACAAGCAAGCTTGCAGTTGCCTGGTCTATAAGGCCTGCACTTATAGCTGCACCATACTGGCTCATAACCAATTCACCCGTTTTAAGTTCAACCTTATCAAACAAATCTGCTGTTATAGCACTAAGAAGAACTCCCATAGAGAATCCACCGGACATATCCATAGAAATTTCATCGAAGTTCATATTGGGAGCTGTTTCAACTGTTCCGGCATTGTCCATAGCACCAAGAATAGCATCAACAAAGCCCAAGTACATGCTCATAGATGTGAGCTTGCCCGTAACATAAACAGTAATGCTTTCAGTTACATAATTAGTTACATAATTCGCCACAAAAGCTTCAGCATCAGCAGGATCCAATTCTCCATTCTGAATTTTCTTCGTAGCTTCTGCAGTTCCCAAATTTGTTCCTTCAGCAATAAGTGCATTCTGATCAACTTCACCAATAAGCACATTCTGATAATCAGCCAATGTGCCGTTTACTTTAGCAAGTTCAAATGCTCTTACATCGTATTCATTGAATGAAATGTAATCCAAATTAAGCATTCCAAATACGAAGCCAAGAATATCACCGATGAAACGGTTGTGACAGAAAAGTCTGTTTGCAGGATATGTATCTTCATCCATACCTGCTTCTACAGGAACATAAAGCTCATCAAATGCCTGAGCAAATGTTTCAACCTGAATTGTGTTGCCATTTTCATCAACGGGAAGTTCTGCATAGAGGAATGTTGCATCCTTAAATTCACCCGCTGCTTGTTTTGCTGTAGGATATGCAGCAATGAGCGCGTTAAGAGGTGTATAAAGCAAACCAAGGAAATCACCGGCATTGAAATCCTTCTGAATTCCGTTCAATGTAATGCTGAAATTGAAATCCAAACCATTATTTATAAGAGGAACAATAATAATTGTTGCGTCGGGATTCATCTCTACGATAAGGTCGATGGTCTTAAATGTGGAAACAACATAACTTGCTGTTGTATATGCCAACAAGTCTGCAAATCTTGTAATCAAATCCATAGGAAGATTCATATCTTCAAGATATACAAGTGCATTATTATATGTATCCATTATCATTGTTGCAAGCTCTTCGTCAGCTTCACACAAAGCGATAGCATTTTCAAGTGTGTAATAGCCATAGCGCTCCATATCTGTTGCAAGATCATCGGGTGTGCCAAAGCCAACAAGGTTCATAATTCTGCCCATCATAAATACGCCAAAGTTACCGTTACCTGTTGCAAGTGAGATAACATCAGCATTTTTGATTGCTTCTCTATGAACATTAGCAACTTCGTCATTGTAAGCTTCATCATCTTGGTTTTTGGGATCGCCCCATCTGTCACTATTCCAAAGAAGCTCGTGTTTTGTCCAAGCATCAGGCTCGAAAGCATTCTCTGTTCCGTGATTAAGGATATAATACAAGTCCTCAATACGGGCACCGCTTGTTGCAAGCTGTGTTAAGTTCACGTCTTTACCTGTGAATTTTCCAAGCCATTCAGCAAACTGTGCAGGATATGCATCAGGAGCAATTTCAAGATAGCCATTTCTACCGTCATTGTCCGTGTCGGGGTTGTCTGTTGTGTCGTATCCATCCATGCCTATACCGTTTGTCATGGAGTCACCAAGGGATACGTAGTTAAGTTCTGTTTTTTCCTGTGTTTCGTTGTGATTGTGCAACTCTTCAGCAAATACACCAAGTGTGGGTGCAAATGTGCTGATAAGCATTACAAGAGTCAACATCAACACAAGAGTTCTCTTCATGTTCATACAAGTTCCTTTCCGATACAAATATTGTATCATATAAAATTATTTTGAATTTGTTTTTATCAGCGTAATCTGTATCGCCAATTTTGCTTCAATATTTCAATCATCAATATATTCGCATCCTACATTATATCACAAAATTCGAACATTGTCAACAAATATCATCTATATATAATTGTAAAAAATTTGTATATAAAAAATTTACCGCCGTCTTGAAAAAGACGGCGGTGTATATTTTGGAATTTTTTCTTCCTATTATATATTATTTAAGGTAATCTCTCTTTCTGAGACGCCAGAGGATGAGTGCAGACATTGTAGAAGCAAACAATACAGCTGATGCAACTACTGCAATAATCGTTCCCCAAGAATACTTAGGAAGAATCATTGGGATAACCTCTGTTTCAACCTCTCCGCAAACTGTACATGTACGCTTTCTTTCACCGTCATGCTGGTAAGTCGCCTCTTTTGTTTCTTCCCAATCTGTAAACTTGTGTCCGGGAACATTACCGTATGTCTTACCGCAAACCTTACAAGTTCTTGCGGTTGTACAGGTTGCATCCTCATAATCGTGAGGAAGCAATTTTCCGTCGGTTGCTCCACAAACCTTACATTTTGCGGGAGAAGTACATGTCTTTTCTGTATAATCGTGAGGAAGCATAGAACCTTCATCTACAACTGTGTCCTCTGCAGAGCAGAAATCACAAACAGCGGTCTTCGTTCCATCTTGAGTACATGTTGCGTCATTATTAGGGATATAATTTGTAAAGGTATGATCCCCGGGTTCTCTGATTGCGAGGCAACGGTTACATTCCGGATCAATACAGCTATCGTAAACGTGTTCACAGTAAACGTTCAAGGATTCATAAATAGCATTTACATTTGCACCGGGAGCAAAGATTGTGTTATCGTCAATAAGTGCAGCCATATAGAGCTGAACGTTAAATGTCTGAATCAATGCGTCTGTAACGGCAACACAATCATCGAAATCGATACAATCAATTCCGAAGCTGCTAAGATCTACGTTAAGTCCTTCAAGAGGATTGTCAACACCAACGAGAACTACTGTTGCGTCAGGTGACAATGTGTAGATGTTTGAAAGAAGTGCAGCAAAATCATTTGTGAATGTCGCATATGCATAGAGTGCACTTTCCAAAGCATAAACAGCGATATCAGCAACAGGAATTGCGATGGGATCAGTGTCAGTAGGAAGTCCGGGAAGACCCAAAAGTCCATTTTCTGCCAATACATCATCAATCATTGACTGAAGATCGATGTAGTAGTACTCGGGAACGCCCCTTGCGATAAGCTCTGCCTTAAGAAGAGCAAGTGCATTTTCAAGCATTGCCTTGGTTTCAGCATCAAGATATTTATTCCAATCAAGGTCAACTTTCTGTGCATTGATGTCAATACCGGCATCACTGATTACTTTACCAACGTACCCGCCGATAAGAGGATTATTATAGAATTCCATAACATCTTCATTACCTCTGATTACGTCAGCAACTATTCCTGCCGCCTGCTTGCTTGAGAAACTTGAAAGCTCATTTGAGTCAAGCTTAACTGTAATAAGGTCGGCATTTGCAATCTTTTCAAGGTAATCCTCACTAAGACTTACTACCTCATATTTTTCAGCGAGGTTGAGAAGCTCTGCAAGTCCTTCGGCATAAACCGATTCACCGAGAGCCAAGTAGAAGGAATCATCCTTAAGCTCATATCTGCCGTTGAGTGCACCGTCGTGCTCGCTTGCGATAAATGCGTCAAGGTCATTGAGAATGCCCATTACGTATGCTGCAAGCTGTGCTGCCATATAATCAGCAAAATCGTTTGCCTGACCTGGTGCAGCCTTGATCATTTCAAGAATATCAGCATAAAGCTGAGCCAATAATTCGGTTGCGTTTTCAATTCCGAGTTCAAGGAGAGCCTTATTCTCGAGAATAATGTTGATTACATAATCATAAATCTGACCTGCAACCACAACTGCATTTTCTACGGAACCGTACACCTTAACAAGAAGGTTTACTGTATAATCGTATGCATTAACTGCTGCAGCTATAATATTTTCTATGTTTTCGATTGCAATTTCAACTCTTGCGTTGATTTCAATAATAGTGTTGAGTACATTATTATATATATTGCAAGCAGCTGCTATAGCCTCGTCAACTGTACCGTAAACTGTAAGAAGAGTTGTGATGAGCTTATCGTATGCATTAACTATTCTGTCGTATGCACCTTCTACAAAATCAACTGTTCCCTCAACAATGAGATTGATTCTGATAATTGTTTCAACTACGAGCTCATAAGTTTCACGAGCTACATTGATAACTCCAACAACCTTTTCGTAGTAAGGAGTGAGAATATCTACAACATAGTCAATCACGCTATCAACGAACGCACTGATTGCAGCATCTACTGCAGGAAGAACCTCTTCTGTAAGAAGACGGAATGCCTCATTCAACGCGGGAATAAGAACATACTGGTTCAAGTCGATGCTTCCCTGTTCCAAGATAGCATAGATGTTGTTAAGGTGTGCATAAAGGTCACCTTCAAGACCAAGAGCTGCTGCTACAAAGCCTTCAACATCCTTTGCACTGTCGGTTGCAAGTACTTCTCTGAGTTCCTCAAGTGTGTCGATAGCCGCCAAAAGCTCATTAACAAGATCAGCTCTGAGTTCAGCTGACAAAGGAAGTGTTGCCACTTCTGCAAGAGCACCGTTGAGTGCAAGAATTGCACTGTCTATAGCATCTACCGAAAGGTCAATATATCCGTTTTCATCAGCATACGCATAACCGTATTCGTATGCTTCGTCATAATATTCACTTACATATTCAAATGCATTCTTGATTGTCTGCTTCTGAGCAGTCCAATCGCTTTCGTAGGATTCTACGATTGCATCAAAAATATTATCGTGGCCGGAGGGTGTGGGATGAACACACATACCGTCACCGATCTTGAAGATCGCAAAAATCTTAATAAGAGGAAGGAGCTTGTCGGATGAGAAGAATGCTCCAACTGTATTATGTACTGTTTCGGGTGCGGAAATATCAGGGCTAAATCCTTCAAAAGCAGCCATAATGTTAGTTGCGATTGTAATCAATCCGCCAAGAGGAATCTCTTCAAGCTCAACGCTTTCTACGATAGCATCCTCAATTCCGAGGTAAACTGCAACTGAAAGATTCTTTCTGTCAGCGTTGTCAGTCCAGAAATAAGGTGTGGACCAAGAAGCAGGAGTGTTCGCCTCATACTGCTTAACGTCGTCAAGAGAGATCTCAGGAAGAAGTGCATAGCCATCGGGAAGAAGCATGCTGTTGAGAGTATCAACGTAAGAAGAATAATGAACAGGAGAGTTTACTCTCATAAACTCGATGAACTGGTCGTCAGACATTACATCGGAACCAATTCCGAATCCTGAACGGAATTCCGCCAAAACGTTTGCTTCAATTCCTGCGTTAATACCTGCTACGAATCCGGCACTGATCATAGGAAGAAGAGCACCGTTGAACGTATCTATTGTTCTTGAACGAACGATGTCAGCTGAAAGTCTGCCATTGTCAACGTTCTGCCAATTGTTAGCAGCAAGGTCGTCCAATGCCTGAACGATGAAGAGAGGATTGGGCTGTTCTGCATAGTAGAACTTTGCACCCTGAAGCTCACCTCTTGCCTGCTGTACTGCAGGATAAGCTGCCATATAATCGTTCAAAATGCCGAATACGTTATCCATAATATCGCCAAAGCTAATGGAAGTATTCTCATCAAGAGTGATGGTCATACCGTAGGTTGTATTCATCAAACCAACAAGTATGATTTCAAGATTTTCCTTTTCATTAAGCTCAACAATTCTATCAATGGACTTAGCGAAGTTTACGATGTAACCTGCTGTAGTGAAAGCTACAACGTTAGCAATATCCTCAAGGTGATATGCCTCAGCAAGATCAGCGGGGACAGCTGCAAGCAAATCTGCCATAACTGAATTATAAACTTCAATTATCTTTGCCTTATCCTCTTCCGATTCAAGAATTGAAAGAGCATTATCGAGTGTATATCTGGGGTCAACACTTGAAGATGAGCCCATAATACCGATAACATCAGTTACTTCAGAAAGCAAGAATGCACCGAATGAACCGTTACCAATACCAAGAGTAATGATATCGGCATCCTTTACTGCGTTCTGGAAGTAATCACACATTGCGTTTGCATCTGCAGGGAGATCATTTCCACTTGCATCCTCAGAGCCCGCGTAATCAAGAACGCCCTCGTGCCAAGGACTGTCCAAATATTCGCGTCCGCCAAGGAAGTAGAGCAAAAATTCGGGTGTCAAAGCAGATAATGAAAGCTTTGTGTGTTCAACGTTGTTTTCACCGTAAATATCTTTAAGGTACTCTT
>JAZNWX010000268.1:0-2417 GCA_045593575.1 Eubacteriales bacterium
GATAAATCAAAATTTGAAATTAAATCTTATTTATTACTGATAGCAGCTTATCAATATCGTTTTTGGTATTGAAAATACCAAAGCTGACTCTTACACTGCCATTGTCTCTTGTGCCGAGTGAAGTGTGTCCGAGTGCTGTACAGTGAAATCCTGCCCGAACGCAGATGTTTTCTTCGTCAAGGGTAGCACAGACTCGCTCCGGGGTAGCATTTGCGTGATTGAATGACAGGGTGTTGCCTTGATAATCGGGACAATATACGGTCACTCCATTAATATTCATCAAATTGTCTCGTAAATATACGAACAATTCCTTTTCGTGTGCAGATATTTCATCAATTCCACGCAGTTTTATCTCTTTTATGCCCTCACAAAGGCCCACAATTGAGGGGAGTGGCAACGTGCCGACCTCGTGTCGCTCAGGAAGAAAGTCGGGCATTTTGCTTTCAAGTGAATATATTCCGTTTCCGCCCTCAATGAGTGAGTCGAGAATATAATTTGTATTTATAGCTACAAACGCACTACCCTGAGGGCCATATAAACCCTTATGTCCGGGAGCTACAAGATAATTGATATTCATTTCTTTTATATCAATATTGTAATGACCTATTGATTGAGCAACGTCAAGCCCAAATAAGACGTTATTTTTATTGCATAATTCTCCGATTTTTCTTACCGGAAGTGAAAAAGAGCATATATTGGATTGATGGTTGCATATTATGAGCTTCGTATTTTTGCGTAGCTTTTTTTCTATTGATTTTATAATTTCATCGTCGCATTTTTGAAAATCAGAAAGAGAGGAAAAAACATCATACGTAATTATTCCGTCATTTGCAAGTCGCCTCACGGGACGGTAAACCGAATTATGCTCCATATCGCTTATTATTACGTGATCGCCCTGCTTAAGAATACCCTTGATAATCAGATTGAGTCCGTAAGAGCAGGACGGAACAAATACGATATTTTCAGGTGCGGGAGCATGAATGAGAGAGCATATTTCTTCACGGCATTCATAAATTTTCTTTGCTGCAAGAAGCGATAGTTTGTGAGAGCCACGTCCTGCGTTTCCGCAATAGTAATCGATGCAGCGATGCATTTCGCGTGCAACCGACGGGGGTTTTGGAAAGCTTGTTGCCGCGTTGTCGAGGTAAATGATTCTATTTTTCATATTATCTGCTTAATCCTCGCTCGAAATAATTTGCGACGTGTGTATTCCTGCTCTGCGTAAAATCGACTTTACGTTTCGCTCTTCCGAGCAGGAAAATTCGATGCCGTAGGCACAGCCACGCTTGGTCTGTCTTGGATCTATGCTCACAATTTTGCAGAAAATTGCATTTTCCGCCAATACTTTTTGAGCTTTTATACATATATTTAAGGATGGTACAGTAGCAATACAAACGTTCATAATCTTACTCCGTTTTTTTAACAGTATATGAAAAAAATGAATAAAAAGATAGCTTCAAGGGAATACTAAATCATCAAAAATAAGGAGAGCGATTATGAAATTTGAAAAAATTATACTGTTACTGTGTGTTTTGGTGCTTTGCTTGGCTATTTGCAACGTTTTACCCATTCACGGAGAAGAAAAAATATATGAAAGTGTTGTCAGATTGCACGTGCTTGCAAATTCGGACAGTGAAGAGGATCAGGAGCTGAAATTAAAGGTGAGAGATGCGATTTTGGGATACACATCCCCCAAGGTTATTGACAGTAAGAGCAGAGAAGAGGCAATTGAAATACTACAAGGCGAGCTTGATAATATTCAAAATATTGCCAAACAGGTGGTAAGAGATGCGGGATATGATTATGCGGTTGAAGTAAGCTTGGGGCTAGAGGACTATCCCACAAGAAACTATGAGAGTATGAGTTTTCCGTCGGGTGAATACGTTTCTTTGCGTGTGCTTATAGGTAAGGCGGAAGGGCAGAATTGGTGGTGCGTACTGTTTCCGCCGCTTTGCTTGAGTGCAGCGAGTGAAAAAGCGGAAAATGAGGATGCATTTATTGCAGTAGGGCTAAATTCGGAACAGTACAAAATAATAACCGAGACCGAGGACACCAAGTATTATTTGAGATTTAAATTTCTTGAAGCACTGCAAAGCTTGGGACGATAAATTGGGGTTTATCGGGATGTCCGCACAAACCAAATGATTGTTTTGCCCCGCTTTTTCAAAAGCGGGAGCCTAGCGGCTTGAGCGAAAAAAACGCCATTTCTTTTTTGCAAAGCTTTTTTCTTTGTGGCTATAATGACAAAGAAAAAGGCGTCTAACAAATTTTGATACCAAAGGTCTTTAGCCGCTTTTCTTTGGCGAAAGGAGCCGCAAAGAAAAGCTAACAAAAGAAACGGCGGATGCGCTCGCGCCGCGCGTGCGCCACTACTCGTGGGGCGCCACCTTTGAAAAGGTGGACGAAACAACAGCTTT
>JAZNWX010000269.1:0-1960 GCA_045593575.1 Eubacteriales bacterium
GGATGCTTCCACTTCTCTTCATCAAAGGGACACGCAAACACTCAGGATCTTACTGACACAATGGGACTTGCACGCTGTGCTCTTAATCCCGAAACAATGCAGTCAAAGAAGTACAATCTTAAGTACGCAAAGAAGCCAAAGAACGTTGCCGTGATCGGTGGCGGTATTGGCGGTATGGAAGCAGCTATCGTGCTTGCAAAGCGCGGTCACCGTGTTACACTTTATGAAAAGAGTGACAAGCTTGGCGGCGTATTTATTGCCGCTGCTGCCCCCTCATTCAAGGAAAAGGACCGTGCACTCATTACTTGGTACAACCGAGAAATCAGAAGATACCCCAATATTGAAATCAAATTGAATACAGAAGTTAACGACATCAATTCAATTAAGGCAGATAAGATCATTGTTGCTACAGGTGCCAAAGCAAGAAAAATCGACGTAAACGGTGCCCATACGGCTATAGAAGCAATCGATTACCTTCTTGGCAACAAGCAGGTTGGCGAAAAGGTTGTAGTTGTCGGCGGGGGTCTTACAGGCTGTGAAATCGCTTATGACCTCTATCTCAAGGGCAAACAGCCCATCATCGTTGAAATGATGGACGACCTCATTGTAACAAAGGGGGTATCTCTTGCCAACACAAGCTACCTTCGTGACTTCTTTAAGACAAACAAGGTTCCCGTTCACCTTGAAACATCCGTTAAGCAGATTGTCGCAAGAGGTGTTACAGTTAAGCACAAAAATGGCGAATATGAAACCATCCCATGCGACAGCGTAATTCTCTCAGTTGGATATACTCCTGCTCCCATTGCGACCAAGAAGGTTCACGTTATTGGTGACGCTAAGGAAGTTGGTAACCTCAGATCAGTTATTTGGGGTGCTTGGGACGTTGCAATGAAGATTTAATAGTGAAAGGAATTTCAAATATGATATTAACTAATGAACAGCAAGCCATACTCAATGGCGAGAAGGGTGAAACTCTTGCCAAGGTTATGGAAACGGTCGTTCGCTACGGTGAGCTTTTCGGAGCTGAAAAGCTCGTTCCCGTAACAAGCAAATATAACCACCTTGTAACGAGCTTCGGTCTTAAGATGATGACTCCCGTTTTCGATCTTATGCAGCAGCTTATTGACGCAGGTGTGGTATCCGAGCAGCAGTTCTCTGCTGACCCCCGTCCTCTTGACAAAAACGTTCCTCAGAATCTTCTTCAGAAGATCGTTTTCAACGTTGCAATGTATTCAAAGCAGGATTTCTATGAAGGTCAGCTCAAAACTCTTGGTCTTATGGATGAGAACGCATTCACTTGTGCTTGCTATCTCGACCAGGTAGGAAATAAGCCCCAGAAGGGCGACGTGCTCTCTTGGGCAGAATCAAGCGCAGTTGTTTATGCTAACTCGGTTCTTGGTGCAAGATGTAACAGAAACTCAGGTATCATTGATATTATGGGCTCAATAGTTGGCTATGTTCCCTATTTCGGTCTTTTGACTGACGAAGGAAGAAAAGCAACTTGGATTATTGAGATCAAGACAACAAAAAAGCCCGAAGCACAGCTTCTCGGCTCGGCAATCGGTATGAAGGTTATGGAAGACGTTCCCTATATCAAGGGACTTGACAAGTGGCTCGGTGATGACCTTAATGATGCTGCTTGCTCATACCTCAAGGATTTTGGTGCGGCTACAGCTTCAAACGGTGCAGTTGGTCTTTATCACGTTGCGGGACTCACTCCCGAAGCAAAGGAGCTTGGAGAGAGCTTGATTGCAGATGGTGCAAAGGTTTACGTTATTGATGATGCTGAGCTTCAGCGAGTATATGACTCATATCCCGTAATCTGGAAGAATAAGGACGCAAAGCCCAAGCTCTGCTTTATGGGTTGTCCTCACATGAGCTTAGAGCAGCTTAAATCCTGGACAGTACGCCTTGAAGATTCTCTTAAGGCAGCAGGAAATAAGAAGGTTCTTGTTCCCAC
>JAZNWX010000270.1:0-7932 GCA_045593575.1 Eubacteriales bacterium
ATCTTGCAAGGGTTATCCGTCAGGGATATGATACCTATGAATTCCATACAGTTTACCACAGTGTAAACAATTTCTGCACAAATGACCTCTCAAAGCTCTATATCGACATCACAAAGGATAGAGTTTACGTTGAAAAGAAGGACAGCAAGGCAAGAAGAAGTGCACAGACAGCTATGTATCTCATTATTTCAGGAATGACACGTCTTATTGCTCCGATGCTTTCTTTCACAGCGGAGGAAATCTGGCAGGCAATGCCCCATAAGGCTGATGACGTAACGGACAGCGTATTCCTTAACCTTATGCCTGAATACTGTGAAGAAATGAACTTCGGTGACGTAAGCGAGCATTGGAATAAGCTCTTTACACTCCGTGATGACGTAATGAAGGCACTTGAGCTTGCACGTGCGTCCAAGCTCATCGGTAAGTCACTTGATGCAAAGGTTACAATCTTTGTATCAAGTGACGAGCACAAGGCACTTCTTGACAGCTTTAAGGATGACCTTGCAACTGTATTCATCGTATCAGGTGCAGCTGTAAGCACAGAAAATGCACCCGAAGGAGCTTTCTCTGAAACCGAAAGCGGAATAGCAGTTTTGGTTGATAAGGCAGACGGACACAAGTGTGACCGTTGCTGGACTTATTCCACAGAGGGCGTTCACGATGAGGACGGATTCCTTTGCGAAAGATGCAGAAGGATACTTGAATAATTTTATTGGCTTAGGGCGTGGCAGCTTTTTACTACCACGCCCGTGCAGAATGGAGATAATATGATTATATGGCTTATAATAATAGTCGGTGTAATCTTCTTAGATCAGCTTTCAAAGTATCTGACAATCATTAATCTTGATTATATCGCACCCCCCTCAGCTCCCGATACGGTACCCGTAATCAAGGATGTGTTTCATTTTACCTACGTAAGAAACACGGGTGCGGCATTCAGTATGTTCAATGAGCCCGATGAACGTTGGATATTTATGAGCATTTCCACGGTTGCCATTATAGCACTTGCAATATATCTCTGGTTGAGCAGAAAGGGAAATAAGCTCCTTTGTGTTGCACTTTGCTTTATTATCGGTGGCGGAATCGGTAATATGATTGACAGATGCGTGTATAAATACGTAATTGATATGCTTGATTTTCGTCTTATAAACTTTGCGATTTTCAACGTGGCAGACTCCTTCGTTTGTATCGGAGTTGGACTTTTCGCCCTTGCTGTAATTATTGAGGAAATAAAAAATTCAAAAGACGAAAAAGCAAAAAAAGTAGAAGAAAATGCAAAAAACGATAATCAGATTGATTGAGGACGATATTGGGCAGAGAATTGACACCGTTGTCGGCGAGAGGGAGAAGATTTCCCGAAGTTCCGCGGCAAAGCTCATCGAGGAAGGTGCGGTTCTCGTCAATTCGAAAACCGTCGCTAAGAATTATAAGATAAGAGAAAATGATATAATTGAGGTTTTTCACCCCGATATTAAGGAGTGCGAGGTTGAGCCGCAGAACATTCCCATCGACATCGTTTACGAGGATGAGGACATCGTCGTTGTAAATAAGGAGTCGGGAATGGTGGTGCATCCCGCGGCGGGCAATCCTGATGGAACGCTTGTCAATGCATTGCTCTATCACTGTGGGGATTCGCTTTCGGGTGTTGGCGGAGTAGCTCGCCCCGGAATCGTTCACAGAATAGATAAGGATACGAGTGGACTTTTGGTAGTTGCCAAGAATGACGATGCTCATATTTTTCTTTCCGAGCAGCTTAAAACTCACTCTGTCAGCCGTGTTTATCACGCAATTGTTGTGGGAAATCTCAAAGAAATGTCAGGTACGGTTGACGCACCGATCGGTCGTCATCCCGTTGACAGAAAGAAAATGGCTGTTATCAAAAATGATGATTACACGTCCCGCGATGCAGTAACGCACTATAGGGTGATAAAAAGATTTAACGGATTTGATTACGTTCAGTGCGAGCTTGAAACGGGCAGAACGCATCAGATAAGAGTGCATATGGCATATCTTGGACACCCACTGCTCGGCGACGAGGTTTACGGCGGTAATAAAACTCGCTTTGGTGCTTTGCATAAAGCGTATATAGACGGTCAGTGCCTTCACGCAAAGGAATTGCACCTCACCCACCCGAGAACAAAAGAAGTGATGACTTTTACCTCACCTCTTCCGAGCAATTTTGAAAAAGTTCTTGAGTTGCTTGAAAAGACTTGTACTTGATTACTAATTCATTTTCGTATAAAAAATAAAACACCGACCATTGTACTTGTACGAATGGTCGGTGTTTTTTTGTCCGATAATTTGTTTGTAAATTATCGAAAATATACGTTAAAATCAGTTTAAGTCAAAGCGATAAAAGTTTTTTGGTGTGGGGCGATTTTTCAAAAAATCCCCACATTTTTTCTAACTTATTTCACCTCAATAATGGACTCATTCCAAATTTCGGGTGCTTCGTAGCCAAGCAAGTTAACCATAGTTGCGGCAACGTTTGCAAGACCGAATTGACCGTTGTCTGCCTTTACTGTGTAATTTTCAGAATAGAAATTATCATAGATGATGCAGGGAACGGGGTTGAGTGTATGACTGGTCTTTGACTTGAAGGAGCCATCCTTGTTGGGCTTGGGCTGCTTTGTCTTTTTGTCCATTTCGTACATCTCGTCTGCATTTCCGTGGTCTGCAGTGATGAGAGCAACACCACCCATCTTGTCAACAACGTCAATAATTCTCTTGAGCTGAAGGTCGAGAGCTTCCATAGAGCAGCGAGTTGCCTGAAGATTGCCCGTGTGTCCAACCATATCACCGTTGGGGAAGTTTACGCGAAGATATGCGTACTTTCCGCTTTCAAGACATTCGATGAGCTTGTCGGTAATTTCAGCACACTTCATCCAAGGTCTTTGCTCAAAGGGAACAACGTCAGAAGGAATTTCGATATAAGTTTCAAGCTCTTCAGAGAATTTGCCACTCTTGTTTCCGTTCCAGAAGTAAGTTACGTGACCGTATTTCTGTGTTTCGGAGATTGCAAGCTGGCTGATGCCTGTGTTTGTGAGATATTCACCGAGAGTGTTTGTAATTTCAGGGGGATTAACAAGATATTTTGAGGGAATGTGAAGGTCGCCGTCGTATTCGAGCATACCTGCGTAAACAACGCTTGGCACACGAACTCTGTCGAATTTGTCAAAATCTGCTCCGCCCTCAAATGCTTTTGAAATTTCAATTGAACGGTCGCCGCGGAAGTTGTAGAAAATAACGCTGTCGCCATCGTTGTTAGTGCCAACGGGCTCACCGTTTTCTGCGATAACGTAGGGGGGAAGATCCTGGTCGATTACCTTGTATTCTGCACGGTAAGCATTAACTGCATCTGCAGCACAGGGAAACTGTCTGCCCTCACCGAGAACGTGAGTTTTCCAACCGAGGTCAACCATAGCCCAGTTTGCTTCGTATCTGTCCATTGTGATCTTCATTCTGCCGCCGCCACTTGCGATGCGTGCGTCAAAGCCGTCACCGTTAAGAGAGGAAAGGAAATCTTCAAAGGGAAGAATGTATTCAAGAGCAGAAGTTTCGCCAACGTCACGTCCATCAATAAGGATATGAATTCTTACCTTGTTAACACCCTCAATCTTTGCCTGCTCAAGCATAGCTTTAAGATGATCGATGTGTGAGTGTACGTTACCGTCAGAGAAAAGTCCCATAAAGTGAAGTGTTGAACCGTTTGTCTTTACGTTTGAGATAAGCTCACACCAGGTGGGAGATGTAAACATCTTTTTACTTTCGATTGAATTTGAAACGAGCTTTGCACCCTGAGCAAAAACCTGACCTGAGCCGAGAGCATTGTGCCCAACCTCAGAGTTACCCATATCGTCATCGGAGGGAAGACCAACTGCTGTTCCGTGTGCCTTGAGAGTAACCATAGGATACTTTGCCATAAGCATATCAAGTGTGGGTGTGTAAGCACCTGCAACTGCATTTGAAATTGTGTCGGGAGCAAGACCAACACCGTCCATAACCACTGTGAGAACGGGGCCCTTTACTCCGTCAAAACTTGTAAGTTTGTTAAGAGATTTGTTCATTTAAGAACCTCCAAAGTAATATTTTAAATTTTCACTACCTTATAGTATAACTTTTTTTGCGATAATTTGCAATAGATTTTAAGAAAAAATAAATAATATTTTCACAAACTTGACTTTTGTCATTTTGTGGTGTATAATAATCAAGTTGTAATTATCTTTTCGAAAGGAAGTAAAAATAAATGTCAGAATGTACACATAATTGCAGTAGCTGCTCGCACAACTGTTCTACAAAGTCAAAGCAGGATTTTCTTGAGCCGCTTAACGCAAAATCAACAATAAAGCACGTTATCGGAGTTGTCAGCGGAAAGGGTGGCGTCGGAAAATCAATGGTGACCTCAACTCTTGCAACACTTATGCAAAGAGCAGGGTATAAGGTTGGTATCCTTGATGCCGACATTACAGGCCCGTCAATTCCCAAGGCATTCGGAATAAGTGCGGGTGTTGAGGGAAATGACGACGGAATGATTCCCCCCGTAACCGAAACGGGTATTGAAATAATGAGTGTAAACCTTCTTTTACCCGATGCAACGCATCCCGTTGTATGGCGAGGTCCCGTTATTGCGGGAACTGTAAAGCAGTTCTGGAGTGGCACCGTATGGGGTGACCTTGACTATCTCTTTGTTGACTGTCCTCCCGGAACGGGTGACGTTCCTCTCACCGTTTTCCAGAGCATTCCCCTTGACGGAATAGTAATCGTGTCCTCCCCCCAGGAGCTTGTTTCAATGATAGTTGAAAAGGCGGCAAATATGGCTAAGATGATGCAGGTTGACGTCATCGGACTCGTTGAAAATATGAGCTTTGTCAAATGTCCCGACTGCGGCAAGGAAATCAAGATTTTCGGTGAGAGTCATATCGAAGAAATCGCCAACAAATACGGATATCCGCTTCTTGCCAAGATGCCTATCGATCCTACACTTGCAGCTCTTGTTGATGCAGGCGAGATTGAAAAAATGAACGTTAATTATCTCGACGCAGCAGTAAAAACACTTGAAAAGGTAAAAAGCATAAAAGAGTAATGACTTTTTTGTGATATATTTTGCAATATATTTCTTAAAAAGGTCTTGAAAATAATGTAAAATTATGATAATATATGTATATATACATTTGATAAGGAGATACTCAAATGAAGAAGTTTAATAAAAAGAAAATTGGCATAATAGCCGGTGTTATTTTGGTGGCATTGTTTGTTGCTGCTTTCTTCCCATTCGTTTTGCCCTGGTCATACAGCGAAACTGCTACATCACCCGAAAATGCCAAACCCGATTTTAACCTTTCATCAATGTTTTTGAAATATAATTTCGGTGACGGTGAAAATGCTTATACCGATATGTCTGTTATCGGCACAAGAAGCTTCAAGTTAAAGAATTATAAGGTTGCCAATATGTATTTTGGCTTGCCCGTAACAAGTATTGCTCCCAATGCTTTTGCAGATAACACAACTCTTGAGAGCATTACGTTGCCTGAAAATCTTAAGTACATTTCTGACAATGCTTTTGGCGGATGTACTTCACTTGAAACTGTTTCACTTCCCAAAACTCTCATAACAATTTCCGATACTGCATTTGAAAACTGTACTGCACTTAAGTACAATGAATATGAAAATGCTCTTTATCTCGGAAATGACGAGAATCCTTATCTTGCACTTATCAGTGTAATTGATACAAAGGTGTCAAGCAGCACAATTCACAGCGATGCAAGAGTAATTGCAGATAAAGCTTTTGCAGAGTGCAACAATCTTCAAAGCATCACCTTTGAGGGTGCAGTGGTTCCCGTATATGCATACGGTGATATTGCGGCACTCAGAAGCGTAACCATCAAGGGCAACGCAACAGAGATCCCATCAGGTGCATTCAAGGACTGTATGTTCTTGAGAGAGGTAGTGCTTCCAGATACAGTTAAAACTATAGCAAATTCTGCATTTGCAGGATGTAATCAGCTTAAGAATATCAATATTCCAAGCTCACTTGAAAGCATTGGTAACTCAGCTTTCAGCAAGTGTAAGTCAATTGAGAGCTTCGATTTGCCCAATACTCTTATAAGCATTGGTAACTCAGCATTCAATCAGTGTACTCTTCTTCAGGAGATTGAAATTCCCGATTCAGTAAAATCAATGGGTGACGGCGTATTTAACGGCTGTACAATACTTCAGAGAGTTAAGCTCCCAAGCAATATCACTTCCATCAGCAAGGACACCTTCTCAGGATGTATGATGCTTAAGGATGTTGAAATTCCCGCAACAGTAACCGTTATCGGAAACTCCGCATTTTCAACCTGTATCTCTCTTGAAAGCATCGATCTTCCTTCAAGTGTAAAGACAATCAATACATCAGCATTTTCACAGTGCTCTTCACTTGTAAGCATCGATATTCCCGATTCCGTAACAACAATTGGCGATTACGCGTTCGACGGTTGCTCGGCTCTTGAAAACGTTAGACTTTCCAAGAACGTTACAAAACTCGGTTCAGCACCTTTCTATGGTTGTGAGAGTCTTGCTAATATCGAGATTGATGAAAACAATCCCAACTATAAATCAATAGACGGTCACATCTACAGCAAGGACGGAAAGACCTTTATCCAGTATGCTAACGGAAAGGGAAGTGAGCCCTTCTATATTCCAAGCACAGTTACTACAATTGGCGACAGTGCATTCAGAGATTGCAAGTCACTTACAAACGTAATTATTCCCGCATCCGTTGAAACGATCAGAGGATTTGCATTCTTCGGTTGCTCAACCGACCTCGGTATTTACTGTGAGGTTATTAAGCAGCCCTCAGGATGGGAAAAATCCTGGAACTACTCAAAAATCGATGTTTATTGGGGATTTGAAAAGTAAATTATAATTAAAATCAAACCACCAAGATTCTTCTTGGTGGTTTTTTTATTTGCTTGACACCATTGAGAAAATACACATTTACTTGGATTACGAGCATAAGGATCCCAAGCTCAGTAGAGAGTATTGGCGACAGTGCATTTTGGGGGTGTGAATCACTCAAAACGGTAACAATCCCCACGTCCGTAAAGATAATTGACAGCTTTGCATTTGGTGCGTGCGGTATTGAAGAAATATATTTTGAAGGTACAGTAGAACAGTGGAATGCTATTGAAAAAAAGATCAGTGGTGTTTCTTAACGAATAATTTTACGGTTCACTGCATAGACGGTGACATTTCAAATGAATAAAAGCAAAGCCGCTTGGAAAATCCAAGCGGCTTTTTGTATTGTGAATAAGATGAAAAATCCTGTCAATAATCAAAATACCAAAGGAAAGGAGTTTTAATAAATGACGAACAAAGAATTACTTTACATTGAAGATGCACTCGGACACGAAAAATACTTCAAAACAAAGTGTCAGGAATGCTCGGCACAGCTTCAGGACGGGGAACTCAAAAATCTTGTAACGGATTTAACACAGAAGCACGGTGAAATTTTCAGCAATTTCTATCAGTTGCTTTAATTGGAGGTAAAAATGAACGAAACAATGAATGACAGAAACGTAATGGAAAATCTTCTGCTTTTAGAGAAGGGGGCGTGCGACCTCTATATGCACGGAGCGATCGAAGCAAGTGATGAGAAGGTGTTTTCATCATTTTCATCGGCACTTCATCAATCCTTGCAGCTACAGAATCAAATCTATTGCAAAATGAAAGAAAAGGGCTGGTATGCACCCGAGATGGCACAACAGGATAAGGTAAATCAGTTAAAGCAGAAATTTTCAGCGAACTGAAAAGACGAAACCGCTTGGAAAATCCAAGCGGTTTTAAGTTGCGTCAAATTTTGATTTATGGGTATGTATAAGCAAAGTAAATAAAGGCCCCTTTGTGTAAAGGGGGCTCCGCGTTAGCGGTGGGGGATTGTTGTTTTTGTTA
>JAZNWX010000271.1:0-7082 GCA_045593575.1 Eubacteriales bacterium
TTGTTGATAATATATGCCATACCAACCTGCAAGGTCCAAAGACTTGTATCCTTAGGTCCGTAAAGCATCTGAGGCCAGATCAAATCGTTCCAACCGCCCATAAATCCAAACAGTCCTTGAACAAACAAAACAGTTTTTCCTAAAGGCAATACGATTTTATAAAAAATTTTGAAGTTGCTATATCCGTCCATTTGTGCGGATTCTATCAGATCCTTTGGTATTGATTCAAAGAATGTTTTGATAAGATACATTCCATATACACCGCCAAGACCGGGAATAATCAAAGCCAATAGTGATCTGTTAAGCCCCATCGAGTAAACCATCGATTGATTACCAACCGATGTTGCAGCACCGGGAATTACAAGAGATGCCACAAGTACTGCAAACAAAATGTTTCTGTACTTAAAATTAATAAAGGTAAATGCATAAGCCGCCAAGGATGCTACAAGCAAATAAAGCAGTGTTCCGCCAATAGCACTAAAGCAGCTGTTCATAAACCACGTTCCTATGGTATAATCCTGAACGGTGTTGGCCTGACCAACTCCCTCGGGAAGTTTTCCGAGCAGGAGCATTTCATAGTTTTCAAGTGTATAACCGCTGTGAGGATAAAACAATTCCTTAGGATAAAGCATTGTATCCTTATATCCTCTGAGCGAGCCGAAGAACATAATGGCAAACGGTGACAACCAAACTATACAGAACACCAACAATATTATGAATGCCAATACTTTACCAATATTAACTTTTCTTTTTTCATTAAATGCTTGCTTCTTTCGAAAGCCGATGTATTGTTCTAAAGTTATCTGAGTGCGTGCCATTTGTAATATGCCTCCGATATTTTTGTGCCTGTTTTCTTTTCACGAGTAACATACATTTGGACACCGGAAATTGCTCCGGCAAACATCGCATATACCAAGCTCGCAGCAGCGCCAAGTCCATACAAATGTGCCTTGAACTGCAAATTGTTCGCTACTATATCCTGAATAAAATACATAAGTGTCGAGGTCTTGCCGCCCGCAGGCATACTTCCTATTGCAGCAATTGACGGTCCACCGCTTGAAAGCACGTAGTTCTGACCGTAAAGTCCCAAATAACCCAAAATTGTTGTGAACAAACACAAAACCAACTGTGGCTTTATTCCGGGTATAGTAACGTTCAAAATCTTACGCCAAGATGAACAGCCGTCAATATCAGCCGCTTCGTAAAGATGCTTCGGCACGTTTTGAAGTCCCGCACTTAAAATGATGAAGTTGCCTCCCCAACCTCCCCACAAACACATAAAGAAGATCGGAATCCAGGCATATGCTACTTCAACCTGTTGTCCAAATAAAGTAAAATCAAACCACGTATCTACAAACCACATTATATCAACACCGAAAAATTCTGCTATAACACCGTGTTGTGAGGGTGACATAAACAGCAAGGTAAAGATAGTGCCTGCGGCTGTAAGAGGAACAATTGAGGGCATATATATCAATGCCCTGAACAATTTAAATCCGGGTGGCTTTTTGTTGACCAATATAGCTAAAGCCAAAGGTAAGATAATTGCAATTGGCACCATAATTACTGCAAACATTATGGTGTGTACAAATGCAAGCCAAAAGCTATTATAGATACCGGGCATAAAGGATTTATCAAAAATCATCTTGAACCAAGCAAAATCATTGAATTGCTCAAGGCCCGGTTTTCCATACTGAAAGTCCGTCAATGAAATGTAAATTCCATAAAACAGCGGTACTACGAAAAACACGATAAATGCCGCCAAGAAGGGTAACAGGAACACGGCTGTTACCCCATATTTCTTCAACGAACCAATGCGTTTAGACCTTTGTTTAGCATAATCTTCTAAAACAACTGTCTTTTTCATAAGTTATTCCTATTTCATTCCCATATTCAAAAGGTCAAGAGCCTGTTGAGTTGACATTGCAACCTCTTTCAAGGTCTGCTTAGCTTTGTCAGGTGTGCATCCGTCAGAGGACAAAAGCTGTGCCTGAACGTTACCAACTGCAGTTGTCAAGCCGGCAACCAATGTTGTTGCATATCTTGTACTTTCAAGTGCGATGATGTTTTCGGGATTGCCCATTGCTGTCAATGTGATGCTTTCAGCTTCAGCTGCCTTATAGGAGTCTGACTCATAAACGTTCTTCCAAGCGGGAACGTGACCTGATTTACACCATTCTGTCAAATTGTAGCTGCCATCCTCATTCTGCTGCTGTGTCAACCATTCAGCAAAAATCAACGCTGCAGCTGCCTTCTGCATGCTCTTAATCTGCTTTGTCAATGTAATAACGTGACCGTTACCGTACCACTTAGAAGCTGTTTCAGCGGGAGCACCCTCAGCCGCCATATAGTAAGGACGTGCTACTGTGTAAGGATTTGCATAGATGGGATCGTTTGCATCTTCTTCAGTAACGCCATACTGACCTGCTGTTGAAAGCTGCTTGCTGTTCCACCAGATATCATAAGTATTTGCAACCATCCAAGGACCTTCAGAGAACATTACGATCTGTCCTGTGGGGAATGCAGCTTCCTTATTACCTGCGTCACCGTACAATCTTGAATTGTAGCGGTCAACCAAGTCGGTAACGTAAGTTGTAAATCCTGCGTTCTGATCGAATGCAACCTTGCCGTTCGCATCAAGAAGAGATCCGCCGTTTACGTACAATGCTGTGAGGTTATCACTTTCCTGTGAGTGGAAGAATGCGGGATAGAAATTGTTAACTGTTACAGCAGCTGATTGATCCTTCAAGTTGGGATTACCGTTCTTCAACTGATACCAGGAATGATCCTCATCCAAGTTAATATTTCTTACCCACAACTCACCTGAATCACCAAGAACTCTCAAGCCTTCAAGCAAAGTCTGATATTCTTCATAATTCTCGGGAATAAAACGTGTGTTGTTATCAAAGCCCAAGCCGTTCTTCTTAATAATGTCCTGTCTGATCTGTGTCAAATAACCGTGTGCGTCAATGGGAACACCGTAGTGCTTTCCGTCAGAAATAGTTGTTTTTTCAATATTATCGTATGCGTTTTCGAAGTCAAGATTAACACCTGTCTGTGTAATCAAATCATCGATGGGATAAAAATATCCTTTAAGTGCATACTCTATATTCTTTTCATTGTGCATAAAGCAAATGTCGGGGAAGTTTGCAAAGTCATTTGCATATGTACTGTCCAACGCGTTATAATATTCATAGTGTCCGAATGACTTAACGTTGATTTCGATCATACCAGCATATTCCCTATTGAATTCCTTAACCAATTTCAACAAAGTTTCCTGGTCGGGCTGACCGATAACGCTCCACATATTGAGCTGAACATTTTCCAAAAGGTAGGGATCAAACTGGCCGTTCTCATCCAAAGGAAGGTCGTTAACGATCTCATCTGTGTTGATGGCACCACCGTTACCGGGGTTGTTGTCACCGCCGCCACCGCATCCTACCATACTGATCATAAGTGCAAAAATGATCAGCATACTAATAATTCTTGATAAATTTGTTTTCATTATTTTACCCTCTCTTTAATATTCTCTTCCCTGATTTGTTCCCTCGTTTTCACCCTCATCGAGATAATGAACGTCGACAACAACATCGTTGAAGATTAGATTTATTAAGGTTTGCCTTTTGTATGTAAACAATCCAAAGGCATTGATGATTGCACCAACAGCCAAGATAATCAATATCACCAGTGCGAATGAGATACCGCTATCGAGAGCTACCGGCATAAACATCGCCTCATACCCGCCGTTGAACGGTGGGAATAAGTACAAAATAAATGCTATCGGGATAAAGCCGACACAATCAATTAAAGTTTTGATCAATGGAACGTACCATTTGTTCGGCTCTCCGTCAGTTCTGATTACACCCAATCCAAACAGCTTGTATCCGATTGTTTTCTCGTCCTTAAATAAGTATTTAGGTACCAGCAAAACAACGAAGGCTGCAAGCATAATCGATACAACCAGCGTGATATTCGTATATCTTGCCTCTGCTGAGTAAGCTGCCTTATAATCAGCATAGTGAGTGGAATAGTATGGCTCACTCTGCAAAATCAACATTTCAGCCTCCTCCAGCATATTGGAGTATCCGGTGTAATAAGAATTGTAATAGGTTGCTCCTGTCTGACCGACACTGTCGGACTCATTGATGAAAAAGTAATGGAATAAATAATACGCAGCAGAAGTAGTTAAAACAGGAATTTCTGAATCTTCCCTGTTAAACGAGAACAAAAACGTTGCATCATCGCCAAATGCTCTTCTGTAAATTTCAAACACATCGACATTTGCATCAACCTCAATGCTTGGGTTGTTCTTCAGATACCTCGTATAAAAGTAAGCTACGTTATCGCTTTCTGCAGAATGTGTACCGTTTATCATTACATCATGATTCTCATCAAATACAAAATCGGGTTGCTGATCGTTTCCGTACAATTCGTATGACAAGCAAATTGCACGGTATAAGTTTTTAAGAACGATTACGTCCGTTGAAACTCTTTTTCCGTCAACGTACTCAACTATGTGAGTATCCTTTGTCAGCTCCTCGTAGTAAGCAATTTCTTCGGTTATTGTGCTTTGTGCTTCTTTGTAGTCACTTGAATTCTTTGTTATTTGAAACAAGCCCACAAAAATCAGCTCCGCCAAAAAAGCAACCAAAATCAGATTCACCACACAGCCAACAAAGCGTTTGCTCATTTTTGCCGGTGATGATCTCTTTAAAGTTCCTAAATTGGATTCAAATACTTTCACTTTGAATTAGTCTTCAAGGAATTCGCAGTAAACGGGAGATTCGGGAACCTTCTTTGCAACCTCAGAAGCATCTGTTGTTGCCATATAATTTGAGAATGTTGCATCACAGTTGAAGTGATAGAAACCAACGTGGCTTGCGAGTGTCTTGCCATCCTCATAGAGGATTTCCAAGGAATCGCTCAACTGGAATGATCCCATGTAGTTACCGTTTACGTAAACGTGGAAGTTTGCACCGTCACGTGCTACGCCCAATTTGAATGTTGTTCCGAAAGTAACCTTAGCATCACCTGTGTTCCAAGCATAGTCGTGATGTCTTGCCAATGAATTTGTGATACCAGGTTCCCAAGCCCAGTGGTTGCCCTTTGACAATTCACATACGCCAAATTCGTTCCAGTAGTTGTTATCCTGACCCTTGATTAAATTGCCGGATTCATCATATGTATCGCCAAGACCGATAGATGCATTCAAGAAGAAAGCAACCATTGTCTCCTCACCCTTTGAGTTTTCACCGGATGCTATAATACCGATTTTGGGCCATCTGTCGTCATAGTTTACTGTGTGGATTGTGATATCTGTTTCAACGTACCACTGTGTTGAGTAAACGTCTGCAATATAGTAGAAGTTTGTCAAGCCGGAGCTTGTTCTGAATGAACCTGTGTTTGTTGCTTCATCCCATTCGTTTGAGAAGTCGTCCTCAGAAGGAATCATTGATAATTCTCTGTCGATAAATACCTTTGCAACTACAACTTCAAATGAACAAGTTTTTGTATTGTCAACATTTGATGTAACTGTGATAGTTGCTGTACCGGAGGATACGCCCTCTGCTCTCTTTCCGTTGATCTTAACGATTTCAGGATTGCTTGATACATATGTACAAGCCTTCTGAGCTGCACTCAAAGCGGATGTACCCTTAATCTGATAAAAATTGGTCAAAAGAATTGTTTCGCCAATTTTTAATGTAGTAGATGCTTCCTTAGCAGTTAAAGATTCGATTAAGCTCTTGGGTGCCTCTGTAGTGCCTTCGCCACCTTCGCCGCCTCCAAACAATTCGCCAAACAAGTTACAGCCGGCCAATGTCATGCACATAATGCAAGCCAAAAGAACCAATGAAACTGATGTAATTATTCTTTTCATAATCACACATAATAATCAATTGTACTTTTGATTATCAATACTCCTTTTTTTTGATATTTTTTTGCTGTGAGTACAACACAGTCAGTTGATAAGTTTTTTATATATACTTATACATTATTATTTTATCACAAAACCCTCTCAGAAAAAACCCATTAGATTATACAAATAGGTGCAAAATATTCTCATTTTTGCCCTATTTTTTCTAATTTGTATAATAATTATGAGCATTTTTGTACACTTTTAACAGTCATTTAAATTTTTCTGCTTTACAAAACGAAAAAAATATGTTAAAATATATTCGAACCTACTGCAAAGGAGGGTAAAATATGTACATTAGCCCTTGGGGAGAAGAGATTGTTGCACATAATGCCCTGGGAAACGATTATCTTGAGGTCGTTATGGCAGGAATCACGCACCCGAACCCCACATATCGAATCATGCACAATATTTCAAATCAATACCCCTATGATTATTACGTTTTTGAGTACGTTGTCAAGGGTGTTGGGCACATAGAAACTCCGGAGGAAAAATATACGGTTAAAGAGGGAGATTTCTATTTTTTGAACAAGCTCCGCTATCACATTTATTATGCTGATCCCGATGATCCTTACGAAAAAATATTCCTCGTATTAAAGGGCAGCTTCGTTGATTTTTTAGTGTCGAGTTATCATTTAATGGACGGCGTCTATATTACGAAGGTAAATTTGAACAACCTGATGATGCACGTAATCAATCTGCTTAACAGAGACGGCCCCATAAACTATGACAGGGTCGCAGTATCCGTGCTTGAAATATTTCAGCAGGTATTCCCCTCTCCGTATCAGAATAATCTGACCTCCAAACGCCTTCCCGAGATGATTAAGAACTACATTGATACGCATATCACAGAGAAAATCACACTTGAGGATATAAGCAATAATCTCTATATAAGCAAATCGCACATAGAAAGGGCATTCAAAAAGGAATACGGACAGACTCCGCTTGCCTACTGTGCCCATCAGAAGATTGTCAGAGTGGCGTCAATGCTTGTTACAACCGACTATTCCCTTTCTCAAATCGCTCAACAGCTTGGCTTTAGTGACGTAAAATATATGTCGAAGAGCTTCAAAAAAATCAAAGGCAAAACGCCAATGCAGTACAAGAGAGAAAAGCTATCTGAAAATTAGCAGTCAAAAAACTTGATAAATAATAAATAAATAATTAT
>JAZNWX010000272.1:0-3060 GCA_045593575.1 Eubacteriales bacterium
ATCACTCATAACCTCTTGTAGCTTCTTGCTTTGCGATGAATTTAACTTTTTCATTAAGAAATCCTGTGCCTCTTTTTTATCTTTTTGATTTTTCATTTTTTCTACTATTTCATCAAAATTGTTGTTGCTCATTGAAAACACCTCCATTATATTGTATAATAGATATGTAATATACTATGAGCGTGAAAGGGGTAATATGATTGCGAATACTTGTTTTGTCCGATTCTCACGGAGATTTCTTTTCTATGAAAAAGGCAATTGAGGCTCAACCAACAGCAGAAGCAGTTGTGTTTTTGGGCGACGGTCATCTTGATTTTGAGCGTTGTAAGCCTCTTTTAGATGGTAAAAGGATTTACACAGTCAAGGGCAACAATGACTTTCATTGTGATTACCCCAAATTCCAAATTATAAATGAAGGCGGAATAAACATATACATCACTCACGGTCATTACGAATATGTAAAAAGCTCTTTTGGCAAACTGATTACGGTTGCAAAAGAAAATAACTGCACACTTGCACTTTATGGCCACAGACACGAGCAAAGAGAAGAAAATTGTGATGGTGTCAAACTGTTTAGTCCCGGTGCAATCCGTGATGACGAATATGGTGTAATCGATATTATTGATGGCGGATATATTTGTATCGGAATAAAAATTAAATGATTTTTGGAGGTATACTTATGACAATCTACGATTTAAAAAACAAAGACCTTAAAAAATATTTCAGAGAATTTGCAAAGACTACATACGGTAAAGTCGTTTTCTGCCTTGCGTATATTGTTCCATTTATTATGGCAATTGTTTGCACAGAAACTGCAATCCTTTGCAAAATGTATTGTGGCTCATTCTTTGGCTGCAACAGTAATCTTGTTAAATATCTTATATTCCTTTTAGTGTCATTTGTTGTCGGCTCTGCATACTTCTACCGTGAATTTGATAAATTTTTGCAAGTAAAGTATAAAGATAAATAAAAAAGTAATACATAAAAAAATACCCCTCGGGTTATTCCCGAGGGGTTAATTTATTGGTTTTTAAAGCCTTACCGCATTAGTCATTGATAAGTTCGATGATGCACATTTCTGCAGCGTCGCCTCTTCTTGGACCAGTTTTGATAATACGTGTGTAACCACCGTTTTTATCAGCATACTTTGGTGCAACTTCTTCCATCAACTTTTTAGCAACTGCTTCTTTTGTGATGTAAGAATAAACCTGTCTCTTTGAATGAAGACTGCTGTCTTTTGCAATTGTAATCATCTTTTCAGCCATAGCCTTAACTTCTTTGGCTCTTGTAACTGTTGTTTCAATCTGACCGTTCTCAATAAGATATGTTACCATACCTCTGAGCATAGCCTTGCGGTGATCGCTTGTTCTGCCGAGTTTTCTTGTTCCTGGCATGTCAAAATCACTCCTTTATTATTCGTCGTCCCTACGAAGAGAAAGACCAAGTGATTCAAGCTTTGCAATAACCTCTTCAAGAGATTTTCTACCAAGGTTACGAACTCTCATCATGTCTTCTTCTGTTCTGTTTGTCAAATCTTCAACTGTGTTGATGCTTGCGCGCTTTAAGCAGTTGAAAGAACGAACTGAAAGGTCAAGTTCTTCAATAGTCATTTCAAGAACCTTTGTCTTTGAGTCGTCATTCTTGACAATCATTGTCTCTGTTTCTCTTGCTTCTTCTGAAAGGTCAACAAAGAGATTGAGATGGTCTGTAAGGATTTTTGCGCCGAGAGAAACGGCATCCTGTGCTGAAATTGTACCGTTTGTCCAAGCTTCAAGTGTAAGCTTGTCATAGTCAGTAATCTGACCGACACGTGTGTTCTCAACTGTATAATTCACCTTTAATACAGGTGTGTAAATAGAATCAATTGCTATAACTCCGATAACGGGCTGAAGAATCTGCTTATTACGGTCAGCTGATACATATCCTCTGCCGATGTCAGCAGTCATTTCCATGCTGAGATGTGCGCCTTCGTCAAGAGAAGCAATGTGTAAATCGGGATTGAGAATCTCAACTTCACTGTCTGTCTTGATGTTAGCTGCAGTAACCTCGCCTGCACCCGTTTCATTGATATATATAGTCTTGGGGCCTTCACCGTGAATTTTAAGAATAACACTCTTGAGGTTCAAAACTATTTCGGTAACATCTTCCTTAACGCCCTCAACTGTTGAGAACTCGTGGAATACGTTGTCAATCTTAACAGATGTGATAGCATATCCGGGAAGAGATGATAATAAAACTCTTCTCAAGCTGTTACCTAATGTTGTGCCGTAGCCTCTCTCCAACGGTTCAACGACGAATTTACCGTATGTTCCGTCGGGGCGTACGTCAAAACTATCGATTCTGGGCTTTTCAATTCCAATCATTTAAAACCCTCCTTGTTAATTGCAAAATAAGCCTGTCTGATTATTTCTAATATTAAAGCTTATGCTGCATTATTTAGAATAGAACTCAACGATAAGATGCTCTTCAACGGGAGCAGCTATCTGATCGCGATCGGGAAGATTTACAACCTTTGCTTCGTAAGCATCGTTGTTAGCTTCAAGCCACTGCGGTACGGGACGAGCACTGTTAGCTTCCAATACTGCTTTAATCTTTTCGCTATCGCGGCTTGTGTTCTTGATTGTAAGTTTGTCGCCTGCCTTCAAAAGATATGACGGAATATCAGTTTTCTGTCCGTTTACTTTGAAGTGACCATGAGTTACAAGCTGTCTTGCTTCTGCTCTGGAGCTTGCCCAACCGAGAAGATAAACAACGTTATCAAGACGGCTTTCGCAAATTCTTAAAAGGTTTTCACCTGTTACGCCCTGCTTTCTTTCAGCCATCAAAAAATATTTGTGGAACTGATTTTCCTGAATACCGTAGTAACGTCTTGCCTGCTGCTTTGCTCTGAGCTGCATGCCGTATTCAGAAGTCTTTTTGCGGCTCTGGCCATGCTGTCCGGGAGCGTAAGAACGACGTTCGATTGAACACTTACCAGTGTAGCAACGTTCACCCTTCAAGAAGAGTTTCTTACCCTCGCGACGGCATAACTTACATACCGCGCCAGTATATCTTGCCATA
>JAZNWX010000273.1:0-3223 GCA_045593575.1 Eubacteriales bacterium
CTTAAGAAAAAGCACTCGCGAAAGCGAGTGCTTTTGATATGTTCAGATTTTGTATGCTTTGTCAACGGGAAGTGCCATAACAATTCCGTTTGCGTCACTCATAACCCCGTGGTTACGGTTGACCTCATCCATAATCTTAATTGCTGTTCCCGCAGGAGCAAAGATCGTGATTATCTCTCTTTCCTGCTGAACCTCTGAGTCACCAAGCTGCTCCATCATTGAGCTGTCCGTCAAACGTGCACGCATAACCGTGCCACCCATAGCTCCCGCTTGACGTGCTGTTTCCATAACCGCATCAGTATAACCCTGATTTACAGAAACAAGTATAAGCTGATGCTTTTGTCCGCTTTTCACTTTCTTTTTACCTCCCGTAGTATCAGTTTCCTTGGAAGCTCTGTTAACAAGCTCCGCACCGAGTCGGCTGATTGCCGAAAGACGCACGCACATCATAAGTCCGCCATATTCATAGCCGCCGCCAAGGCCTTTATTCATATCAATTACATACGCATTGATAATGCTCTCGGGTGCCAACGTGATAATTATATCCTTATCGTTAGTACCAAGTCCGAAAATATCCATCATTTCAGAGGGTGCAGTTCCCACACCGTTGGTCTGCATATTAAAGCACATTCCGTTTTTTTCAAGAACGCTCATATACTTTTTCGCCTTACCACGTGCGATGATGGAAAAAACCATCATTACTCTGTTAGTTTGTTCACTCATTATGCCACCTCCTCATAATAGATCATATCATTATCAAGCTGAAGCATTTCGTGTTTTGCAGCTGCAAGCATCTTCTTTCGCTTGATCTCGCTGTAAAGTCCCAATACCTGAATAGCGATAAGGGGTGTCATCGCTACCATAGCAACTATTCCGAATGCATCCGTCAAAACGTTTCCGCCGATCGCCTCGCAAGCACCGATTGCAAACGGCAAAATGAAGGTCGTTGACATCGGACCGCTTGCAACTCCACCCGAGTCAAACGCGATTCCCGTATAAAGAGGAGGAACAAAGAACGTGATAACAAGTGATACAAGATAGCCGCACACAAGGATCGGCAGAATCGGAATTCCCGTGAGAACTCGAAGCATCGCAATTCCGACAGAAATACCAACACCGATTGAAAGTGCCATTCCGATCGCCTTTTGAGAAACGGAACCGTTTGTAATCTCCTCAACCTGCTTTTTAAGTGAGTGTACAGCCGGCTCGGCACTTACCACGAAGAATCCCATAACAGCTCCGATCGGAATGAGCAAATATCTTGCGTCGCCCGAAGCAATTTTGGCACCGATAAGACGTCCTGCAGGCATAAAGCCAACGTTCGCCCCCGTAAGGAAGAAAACAAGACCGATATAGGTGTAAACAAAGCCAACGCACATTCTGAGGAGCTGATGCTTGTTGAATCTTCTGCTTATAATTTGGAACAATATAAAAACTGCAATTATCGGCAAAATAGCCTCAAGAACCTCAGCAGCACACTGTCCAAGACCGCCGTGACGGGTAATTACCGTTTGACCGTCGATCATCTCCTCCTGTGGCAAGCCGTAAATGAAGTTTGAAAATGCTTCCTCGGTAAACTTGGGGATGATTGGGGTTCCCCGGGTGGTCGAGCTTTCGGGCTTGAACACAATACTCAAAAGCAATACCGACAATATTGGGCCAATTGAACAGAGAGCAATCAAGCCGAAGGAATTCTCGCGAGCATTTTTGGCATTACTCATCGCAGCGATACCTGCACCGAATGCCATAATAAACGGAACTGTGATGGGCCCCGTTGTAACACCGCCAGAGTCAAACGCAGTCGGGATAAAATCATCGGGAGCAAAAAGTGCAAGCCCGATAATCAATGCATAGAAAATCAGAAGTAACGTGTTGAGCTTGATTCCTTTGCGTGAGCGAATCATTGAAATAACAAGGAATATACCAACTCCTATACCGACTGACCAAATCAGCAGCATACTGTCAATGGACGGCACTTGATCCGCAAGAACGGTAAGATCCGGCTCTGCGATTGTGATAAGAAGACCAAGACCGAAGCAGATAACAAGCGGAATCAGCCATCTTTTACTCTTACCCAAGGTCGCACCCATTCCCTCACCCAAGGGTTCCATTGAAATTCCCGAACCAATTGTGAAAAATCCCATTCCCACGATAAGCAGGAGTGTGCCGAACAGGAACATTACAAGAACACCGCTTTCCATTGGAGCAAAGCTGACGCTAAGGAGCAAAACTATGGCAAATATGGGCAATACGGACTGTAATGCTTCTTTGAAAACTTTTGTCAAATTATTCATAGTATTTCTCCTTTCTGTGAAAATAAATCATACCTATTAATTATATATTAATTTTTTATCGATGTCAATACGATTTGACAAGAATTAATATCTATTTAACAAAAAAAGCACGGCAAAACCTTTGTTTTGCCGTGTTGATTATCCTCAGTTATCCAAGGCACATATGTAATAGGGATATTATCACGAGAAGCAACAACGGAGCAAGCACATAATTGCGAATAATAGTCCATAAGCATCCGTTGGATTTTCGTCCCCACATATCGGAAATTCCCCAACGCCATCTTAACCAACGAGTAGCGATTGTCTCTTTCCAATATGAATTGATCATTCTGTTTCGCTTGTATTTCTCTTCTTCCCCAAATTCGCCCGCCTGAAGATGTCTTGGCCTCTTTTTAGACATTATGTTCTACCTTTCTAAGCTTTATTTCCACTCACCCGTGTTAGGATCATACGTTCCCTGACCTGCCTCGGGATCGGTCTTTTCTGTAGTTGCCTTGCCTTTGCTTCTACGCTTGCTGTTAATAACAATACCGATTGTGGCAATCACAACGAGCAGTATTGAAATAATCAGTATTGCCTTCTCGCCATCAGCACTGTCAACTCCAAAAACATCGGAGCCCTCGTCCACAACAATAGCTATATTCAATCCCGTCTTTTGTGTGAATTCTATAAGAGCTTTATCTACAAGTTCGTTATCAATATTGAGCTCTGAACGGTTGTATAGCTTTGAAAAGTCCGTATCAACTTCACCCTCGGGTGTAAAGGCAACTTTTTCAACTTCATCTGTCATATATTCAACAATATATTTGAGATTCTTGCTTATTGACATTTCATAATGCTTCGGAATTGAGTCATACACCACGGATTGAAAATATTCACCAAAAAGATCATCAACCTCTTTTACAATATGGTTTCCACCCCAAGCTATA
>JAZNWX010000274.1:0-1833 GCA_045593575.1 Eubacteriales bacterium
TGCTTGAATATGCTATTGCTTCGGGAATAGCTACCTCAGGTGCTGACGCGTATATGCTTCACGTTACTACAACTCCAAGTGTTTCTTACATAACTCGTCTTGACGGATTTGATTGCGGCATTATGATTACTGCATCACACAATCCCTTCTGCGACAACGGTATCAAGGTCATCAACCGCTACGGTGAAAAGCTCGATGACGAAACTACCGCACTTATTGAAGCATACCTTGATGGTGACCTTCCCTCTCTCGGAATTTCGGGATCCGATCTGCCTTTGGCGATTGGCGAAAAAATCGGATGCATACACGACCACGTAAGCGGACGTAACAGATATATTGGCTATCTCATTTCTACAGCTTCCAACTCATATAAGAAGCTCCGCATTGGTCTTGACTGTGCCAACGGAGCATCCTGGTCCATCGCACGTGCAGTTTTCGGGGCACTCGGTGCTCAGCTTTATGTCGTTGGAGATGAGCCCGACGGACTTAATATCAACAAGGATTGCGGATCAACTCATATAGAAAATCTCGCACAGCTCGTTCGTGAAAAGCATCTTGATGTTGGATTTTCCTTTGACGGTGACTGTGATCGCTGTCTTGCAGTGGACGAAAACGGAAACGTGGTTGACGGTGACAAGATAATGTATCTTCTTGCAAAGCGACTCAAGGCGCGCGGTATGCTCAAGGATGATACGGTAGTTGCTACAGTTATGTCTAACAGCGGTTTCGTTGCTTCACTTGATAAAATCGGCATCAAATGCGTTCAGACAAAGGTGGGCGACCGCTTCGTTTATGAATGTATGCAGGAAAAAGGATATTCTATCGGAGGAGAACAATCAGGTCATATTATCATAAAGAAATATGCCACAACAGGTGACGGTCTTCTCACTGCCATTATGGTTGCTGAGGAAATGTGCGACAGCAAATCCACTCTCTCCGCCCTCGTTGATGAGGTAGCAATTTATCCTCAGTATCTGAAAAACGTTCGCGTTTCTGATAAAGACGAGGTAATGAACGATAAGAATGTTCTTGCAAGTGTAAAATCAGTTGAAAAGCTGATTGACGGAAACGGGCGTGTGCTTCTTCGTCAAAGCGGAACGGAGCCGGTTATTCGTGTGATGGTCGAGGCGGAAAGCGAAGAAAAATGCAAGGAATATGCTGAAATTATTGTTAAAGCTATAGTTGACGGAGGTTATCAGATTGGATAAGAAGGTCAGAACAAAAGAATTATTTAATTGTGAAACTCCGTATCTCACTTCCCTTTTTGAGGAGTCTGAATTTCCTTGGGAAATGCTGCCAAAAATCAAGGACCTTGCAAAAAAAATAATAACCGAGGGACTTGACGGATATACCCTGCTTTCTGAAGGTGTTCTCATTGGAAAAAACGTTAAAATATATCCAACTGCTACCATTGAAGGTCCAACTATTATAGGTTCGGGCAGCGAGGTGCGTCCCGGTGCATTCATCCGAGGCGGAGTCATCACGGGAGAAAACTGCGTTATCGGTAATTCAAGCGAGCTTAAAAATTGTATTCTTCTCAACAAGGTTCAGATTCCCCATTACAACTATATTGGAGATTCGATTCTCGGCAATAAAGCTCACACAGGAGCAGGCACAATCTGCTCTAACTTAAAGAGTGACGGCAAAAACGTAGTTGTCCACGGTGATATTGAATATCCCACGGGGCTTCGTAAAATCGGCGGAATATTGGCTGACGGTGCCGATGTTGGATGCGGCTCAGTTATTAATCCCGGAACGGTAATTGGGAAAAACACAAGTGTATATCCCCTTACATAAGTCGGAGGCCAAGCGGTCTTAGGAAGACAACAAAAG
>JAZNWX010000275.1:0-5197 GCA_045593575.1 Eubacteriales bacterium
TTGCCCTTGAACTCAAGTCTTGCAAATGCAAATGCTGAAAGGATTGTTATAATAAGAGAAAGACCTGTTGAAACCAATCCAACAAAAATTGTGTTAAAAAACAATCTCTTAAGATTACCCTTTTGGAATGCGTAAAGAAAGTTTTCAAAATGAAATTCCTGAGGGAAGAGTGTAGGAGGGTTACTCATATACTCTGTAGTTGATTTGAGTGATGAAATAATCATCCAGTAGAAAGGAAGCAATACCGTAAAAGCAACTATAAGAAGGAATGCATAGTTAACTATCGTTCCAACAGTTTTAAGTGCCTTTTGAGATGCGGTAACTTTGGTAAAATCCTTTTCTTGCATGGTGCGTTTAGTAAGAGAATTAGCCATTGTTCACACCTCCTTAGTATTGAGTTTTCTTGCTGCTGACCTTGAGGTTAATCATTGTAACCACAAAGATGATACCGAACAGGATAAGAGCAGCTGCACTCGCTCGTCCTTGATTTTCAGCAATATACTTATAAATGTAACCAACCATTGTATTCAGTCGGTAAGCTTCGCCTACAGGGCCCATACTTTCACCGAATACACCGACAATACTTGTATATTCCTTAAATCCTCCGATAAAGCCGGTAATGATAACGTATGCGATCATTGGAGAAAGAAGCGGAACAGTGATTCTTGTGAATGTTCTTACCTTAGATGTGCCGTCGACCTTAGCCGCATCATAATACTGTTTGTTAACACTCTGCAAGCCGCCAAGAAGAATAAGAATCTTGAAGGGAAGAGCATTCCAAACGATATAGACAACCATAACGAAAATATTTTGACCGTAAGTCGATTTCGGTCCTAACCAGTCAATCGGTTCGACCCCAAATACCCCAATAATATCATTTATGATACCTGCAGTCAGAATTATCGTTTCACCGTCGTTCTTTACAGTAGTCATGGTGAACATTGCTGCAAATACGATACCGATAGCGATGGAGTTCGTAACGTAGGGGAGGAAGTAGATGGTCTGAAGTGTTCTGTTAAGGAACTTAATAGAGTTAAGAGAAACCGCGATAACCAACGCAATAAAGGTTGAAAGCGGAACTGTTAATACACAAAGAAGGAGAGTATTCTTAAGAATATTAGCAAATTCCTTGTTTTTAATAACAGTTAAAAAGTTACCAAGACCAATTGAGAATGGATATGGATCGCCACGGTATTGACCTTTACGCATCCAACCAAGCTCAACAGCTGTATCATAGCCTTCCAAGAATGCAAGTCTTACTGTATTGAAAATAGGCCACACAGTGAAAACAAGCAACAAAATTATGGCAGGTGAAAGATACAACCAGGCCTTCCATTGTTGTTTATTATCAACCATAATCGTTCTCCTTAGAATTTAATTCTTTCTTCTGTTTCCTTATTGAAAACGAATACCTTGTGAGGTTTAAGTGAGAAGGATACCGTTGCAGATGACATATCGATATTAGCATCTGAGCTGATGATGGATCTTACAACGGGATTCTGAGAATTATCGTGTCTTGAAACAACGCTTACGTCTCTACCCATAACTTCAACGTTAGAAAGATTTGAAACGAAAGGACCGTTGGGATCAAGTGTAAATCCTTCAGGACGAACGCCTATAGTAACGAGCTGATCAGAAACACCGGGAGTGTCAAGAACTGCAGAACCACCGATGAGGAGCTTTTCGCCTCTGATTTCGCCGTCAAATACATTAATAGGAGGAGTACCAAGGAACTTTGCAACAAAGAGGTTAGCGGGATCATCATATACATCCTGAGGCTTACCTACCTGCTGAACAACACCGAGCTTCATTACAACGATGAAGTCAGAGATGCTCATTGCTTCTTCCTGGTCATGTGTTACGAAAATTGTAGTGATGCCGGTTTCCATCTGAATTCTCTTGATCTCTTCACGTGTCTGAAGTCTGAGACGTGCGTCGAGATTAGAAAGAGGTTCATCAAGAAGCAGAACGCGAGGCATTTTAACAAGAGCACGGGCAATAGCAACACGCTGCTGCTGACCACCGGAAAGCTCACTGGGTTTTCTGTCCATAAGCTCATCGATCTGAACGAGCTTAGCAGCTTCATAAGCTCTTTCAAGCATAACAGCTTTAGAGAGTTTGTCAGCACCCTTAAGATTCTGAAGGGGGAACAGGATATTCTGCTTTACCGTCATATGAGGATAAAGAGCATAGTTCTGGAAAACCAAGCCAACGCCACGGCTTTCAGTGGGGAGCTCGGTTACGTCCTCGTCACCGAAGAAGAGCTGACCCGAAGTTGGTTTTTGCAAACCACTGATCATGTAGAGGGTAGTACTTTTACCGCATCCTGAAGGACCGAGCAAGCCAACGAGCTTACCGTCAGGAATTTCGATATTAAAGTTATTTACCGCTACAACGTCTTCGCCCGCTTTTTTCTTGTCGCGATTGGGGAAGACCTTTGTGAGGTTTTTTAATACAACTTTCATATAATCTCCATTTCTTATATAAAAAATTTTTAAGAACTAATTTAGTTTGGCATTAATATTTTGCTTTATCAACAGCTTCTTTGTGTAAGCGAAGCTGGTATTCACGTTTTTCCTCAACCGAATCAAATATCATCTGACTCTGGAAGTCAACAACAACCGTTGAGGAAAGACTGTCGTGAATGAGTGCACGTGTTTTTGAGGTAATCAGCAATACCAATTGAATAAGTAAAATTGCAAGTATTGTAGTGATACAAACAATTGGATCAAGTCCGATAATAAAAAGTAAAATCATAAACATCGGAACCATTGTTTCAACGGTGAACTTACCTAAAACCGTGCGTATAAAAAGCAACTTGGGAGAAATTTTGACTCCGTCATTACGCATAACCGCTATGGCGAATACTTTTTTGCCAAGTGTCTGTCCGTTTTTGAAAAGCAGCGGTATCAGAAATTCAAGAATCAGATATGGAATTAAGAAGCTGATTGAGACCATTGCAAGTGCAGAGTTGGTCAAAATCTCGAGAGACTTTATCATTTCAGCATCGGTAAAAATTGCTTCTTGAGTTTCTGAGTAGCATTTATCGTAAATATTGCGCACTTCTTGGGGAAGGGCATTGAAATCGTCATCACTGATATTAAAATAATCCTCGTATGAGAGGTAATAAGTATCGTCAATCTTCGCTAATTCGTCTTTATACTTTTCTTGATACTCTGCTATTATTTCATTGGGGCGTTCTTCCAAGTAACGATTAAGATAATAATCGAAATTAAAAATACTATTGGTCAACAGTAAAACCCCTGAAAAAAGCATTGTAAAAAGAACAAAATCAAGCAGAAAAGCTGAAAGTCGTTTCATCAGACTTGCTTTTTGTAAATCGTTAATCATCCTAAAAAACCTTCATTATTATTTAATAGTAATACTTATGCAAACAAAAGTTGGCATAGTTATAAATCATAAAATTACCCTATATACATAATAGCACAAACTTCACCAAAAAACAACCCTTTTTTGTGTGAAATAAAGGATTTTTTTACTTTTCGTCATTTTGACAAAAAAGGTAGTATAAAATTAGGTTGAAAAGGCAATTCAAACAAATCCAAATGGCACAAAAACGGCTAAAATCCAAAAAATAACAGCTAAAACAAATAAAAAACGCAACAGAAATTAACTGTTGCGTTTTTGTGCAATATTACTCATCAGAGTCATTTTCTTCAAGTGCGATCTCTTCGGGATGAACGATTACTTCAATTTCGTGTGACATAATGTCATCCGCTTTGGTAACTGTTACCGTGAGATTTGCGTAATCAAATGTAAATCCAACTTCGGGAATGGACTCAGCTTTTTCACCTACCCAACCGTTTACTGTAGTTGAATCGATTTCTTCATCGCTGTCGATTTCAAAGAAGGTAAAGAATTCATCAAGCGAAACAGTTGAGAGAACTCTGAATTTATCCTCTGATATTTCCTTGATTGGCTCAATTGCTTCATCAAGCTCGTCCCAAATTTCACCAACAAGCTCTTCAATGATATCCTCCATACTTACAACACCGGAGGTTACACCATATTCGTTAACTACTATAGCGATGTGGTTGTGTGTATCCTGCATCTCTTTAAGCAGGGCATCAAGGTGCATCGTTTCGGGAACGTATTTAGGTGTAAACATTGCATTTTGGAGCTTATATTTGGGATTTGTATGATTGAGAAGATATTCACGGGCATAGAGAATACCAACGATCTTGTCAAGGTTTTCTGTATACACGGGAATTCGTGAATAACCCTCTTCTTTTATTATTTTTATAAGCTCCTTTTCGGTAATATCATCGGGGATAGCAACAATTGATGATCTTTGTGTCATAACGTCGGCAGCGGTAAGATTGTCGAGCTTGAAAACATTTTTGATATACTCAACGTCATCCTCGTCAAGGCCGCCCTCGTCAGCACCTGCGTCGAGCATTGTTACAATATCCTCTTCGGAAACCGCTTCTTCCTTTTCGTTGGGGTCAATTCCAAATAATCTGAGCATTCCGTTTGTAGAAACCGAAAGGAACCAGATAACGGGTTTAAGTATTGTAGTCATTGCGGAAACAACGCCACAGAATGATTTTGCAACCTTTTCTTTATTCTTCATAGCCATTCTCTTGGGAACGAGTTCACCAAAGACGAGTGTGAAGTAAGAGAGAATAAGTGTTACAAGAATAACGGATACCGTTTGAATAATTGCGGCATAGTCAGTAGCAATATTGAACTGTGTGATTAATGCCTCAGAAAGCATATCACCAAAGCTGTCTGCTGCAAAAGCTGATCCCAAGAATCCTGCAAGAGTGATACCAACCTGAATTGTTGATAAGAACTTTGTGGGATCATCAAGAATTTTTGTGATTTTTTCCGCTTTTTTGTCACCGTCATCAGCAAGAGCCTTCATTTTCTGGCTGTTGAGTGAGATAACTGCAATTTCAGTCGCGGCAAAAAAAGCGTTAAGTGCAATAAGTAAAATTTGTATTAAAAGTTGTCGTAATATAGGCATAATTCCTCCAAAAAAAGTTCAGATAATGTTCATTAGTGATGTAAGATTAATAGTCACTCAGGAAATAATCGGTGAGTGAATTCTTTTGCCCGAAAACGAGCAAAAGCATCTGAACAAATTGGAATGCCTGTCGTTATAAATCCGAGTTAAGGGGCAACTTCGGGGTAATGGGTCCACAGTGGTAAACTCCTTTCATAAAAATACAGC
>JAZNWX010000276.1:0-3144 GCA_045593575.1 Eubacteriales bacterium
CCGCAATTCTCGTAAGGAAGAAGCGTTGCAAGCTGTCCTAAAGCATTATAGTTATCCATAACCATATAAGATGGAACAACTATATCCTTCTCTGCCATTGTAAGTGCCACGGGACATTTGATATTATGTATTGTACCATCGCCCTTGCCGTATGGAGTGTATTCATCAGACATATTGAGATTTGCAAGTGCCCAGTCAAGATCAACAAGATTTCTCTGCTTAAGAGTTTCTTTCATCCAAAGCTCGTTCTGTTCTCTTGTGGGTTTATTTACTGTATAAATTGTTGCATCCCAAATAGACGTCATAGTCGCAAAGTCGCCTTTTTCAAAGCAAGCAAGTGCGGGAAGCACCTGAATCGGATCCTTTGCCATGTCTTCTTTACAAGCATAGGGCTTACCTGTGGATTTGAAGTTTTCTTTCTGAAATACGGGATAACCCTTAAGGCCTGCACCTTCAATATCAAAGAACTTTCTCACCTTATGAGGATATTTAGCACATAATTTTAGAGATACACCACCGCCGTTTGACCAGCCAACAAGATAGAAATTATCAATTCCCATAGCTTCTGTGAAAAGATACACGTCATCAGCAAGCTCCTCAAGTGTATCAAAACGGTTATTATAGCTGCTATCGCCAAATCCGCGAAGGTCAACTGCTATACATCTGTATTTGCCCTTGAGTCGGGTAATGAGTGGCTCATAGTGAATAGATGAGGACATATTTCCGTGTACCATAAGTACAACGTCGCCTGCTCCCTCGTCAAGATATGCTATTTCTTCTTTACCAATGGATATAAATTTCTTTTCCATATTATATCTCCTATTTCTCAGATTTGAACCGGCTCATCGTCAAGATTGACAAATCCAAGTGTCAATGCAAGGAATGAATTTGCATCCTCATACATACTTGCGTGTCCTGAGCCGTTAATTGTTACGTAATTGCTTCCCTTTATTCTCTCGTGAAGCAATATCTGCTCGCTTGGAGGAACAAGTCCGTCCTCAGAGCAAGAAATAATAAGTGTGGGACAATTTATCTCGCAAAGTCTATCCATATAGTTGTAATCCCTTGAGCTATCCGTCAAACGGATTAATGCTTCAAGCACTGCAGGATTAGAAAAATACGGAATGAGGGTTCCCTCTCTTCTATCCATCCATTCTGCCTGATTTTCATAGAATGCTGTGGAGTAAATTACGGGAATCGTTGTAAGATAGTATGCAAGTCCGTCGCCCGTTCTTGCAACTGCGTTCCAACCGTCACCAATCTTGCGGAGCCAATCGCTCGTTCTTCCGCAAGTGTTGGCAAGAACAAGTCGGCGTACTCTTTCAGGATGTTCAACCGCATATTGAATTGCAACCTCACCGCCGTAGGAAATACCCATAATACTCACCTTTTCATAGGGTAGATTATCAATAAGTGCATCCAAAAGTCGCACTTGGATTGCGTGAGTATAATTCTCTGTCATACGGGATGACTGTCCCTGATCAAGGAAGTCCACAAGAATTGCAACGTTATTTTTGGAAAGGTTTTTGAGCATCGGACGCCAGGAGTTCGTGGACATCATTATTCCGTTGAGAATAAGGAGGGGTTCGCCACTCTCACCGTGTACCTCATAATAAACCTTTTTTCCTTCAAAATCAAAGAATGCCATAATATTTCCTCAATTAGCCTGCGATAATGCCAAGAGCGATTGCTTCCTTTGTGAGCTGCTCTCTAAAATCGGGATGTGCAACGGAGATAATGCGTTTTGCTCTCTCTTCCATAGCTGTACCACGGAGACTAACTGCACCGTACTCAGTAACGAGCCAGTCGATATCGTTTCTTGAAAGAGAAACTGCTGCACCCTGCTTAAGAAGAGGAACGATCTTGGATGTTTCAGTTCTTTCACCCGTTGCCTTATTCTTAACCATTGCAGTTGAATAAAGAGCGATGATGGACTTACCGTTTTTGGATTTCTGTGCACCGATCGCTGTATCTGCCTGTCCGCCCGTGCCTGAGAACTGAACGTGTCCAATGGACTCTGAGCAGCACTGACCGAAGAGGTCAATCTCAATTGTTGAGTTAATAGAAACCTGATTATCGTTCTGTGAAATTACGTGGGGATCATTTACGTAAGCACCGTCCATAATGCAAACGGAGGGGTTATCGTCAATAAAGTCATAGAGCTCTTTTGTACCCATAGCGAATGCTGCAACCATCTTGCCCTGATGTGTCTGCTTGCATTTGCCTGTGATAACGCCTGCCTTTGCAAGCTTAACCATACCGGATGTGAGCATTTCTGTATGAACGCCGAGGTCCTTCTTATCCATAAGAGAAGCTGCAACCGCATTGGGAATACCACCGATACCGAGCTGGATGCAGTCACCATCGTTAATCATACCTGCGATTGTTTTACCGATGATGAGATCCTTTTCATTGGGCTCTGCGTCTGCAATCTCGGGCATAGGATAATCACATTCGATCACATAGTCAACATCATTAAGGTGGAGCTGAACGTCACCAAATGTTCTGGGAGCATTGGGGTTAATCTCAAGGATTACTGTCTTTGCCTCTTTTATCATTGCCATCTCGTATGTATTGGACAATGAGAGGGATACGTATCCGTGCTTGTCGGGCATTGAAGCGATACCAACATAGATGTCGGGCTTGCGATAACAAAGACGCTTGAAGGAAGCGAGATGCAAATGGTTAAAAATAAAGCTGATGTTTCCGTTTGCGTGGGCTTTTCTGAGTACGGGTGTATAGAACCAGCCCTCAGTTCTGAAGGAATCCTTGTAAGCAGGATTAACCATAAATTCGTAAGCACCCATAGGAAGACAGTTACTAACCATAACGTTCTTAACATCCCCTGCTATTGTATGGAGGTTTGTCATAAACTCTCTACCCTCAGCAGAACCAAGACCTGTTACGATATAATCTCCTGATTTTACAAGGGAGAGAGCTTCTTTAATTGATACGTATTTTGCCATAGTTTTTTCTCCTTTTTATAGTTAATTTTTAATATCTATTTAAATCGCATAAGCGAATTGTTCTCAAAGTTAATAGGTTTTATAATTTATTTTGCTTTTTGTGGGTTCCCCGCCCTTTCGGGCGGGGATGTAATGTTTGTTAATTATTCTGTAATGTATGCTTTAAGCTGGTCAATTG
>JAZNWX010000277.1:0-5856 GCA_045593575.1 Eubacteriales bacterium
AGTATTTCTTGATAGTATCTGCTGTTTGTTTTTCAGATGAAAAATATCCAATAAAGTTTTCGTCAATTTTAGATTTAATGTCATCATCAACTTGATAAAACCCTTGTGTACTCAGCATTTGCATATAATCTGATGTCTTCTCGGAACCGGCTGTAAAATAGATGAGACGTTCGAGATTACTTGAAATAAGTATATCCATTGACGGTGACATTGTGAGATAAAACTCGCGGTTTCTATCGTACCTTCCGGTATTCAGAAAATCGGTTAATATATTATTTGAGTTTGATGCACAAATAAGCTTATTGATAGGAAGACCCATCAGCTTTGCAATATATGCAGCAAGAATATTTCCAAAGTTACCTGTCGGAACACACACGTTAATCTTGTCACCAAAGTTGACTTTATTCTGAGAGAGAAGATCGCAATATGCTTTCACGTAATAAACTATTTGAGGTGCAAGACGCCCGAAATTAATGGAATTTGCACTTGACAGTACATATCCTTTCTCATTCAATTCAGATGCGATTTCACTATCATTAAATATTCTCTTAACGCCGGACTGAATATCGTCAAAATTGCCCTTTACGGCAGAAACGTTCACGTTGTTGCCGCTTTGCGTGGTCATTTGTAATTCCTGAACTGAGCTTACTCCGTTTTCGGGATAGAAAACGCATATCTTAGTTCTTGGAACATCCTTATACCCCTCGAGTGCAGCTTTGCCTGTGTCACCGGACGTAGCAACAAGAATAAGTGCAGTTCTGTGCTCATCAGTTTTTACTAAAGCACGTGAAAGAAGCTTAGGCATTATCTGAAGAGCCATATCTTTGAATGCACAGGTAGGTCCGTGCCAAAGCTCAAGTGAATATGTATTGTCATTCACCCTCCGTGTCTTACACGCACCGTCCTGAAATGAGGCTTCATTATATGCCGCTTTACAGTCTTCGAGCAGCTCCTCAAATGTATAATCAGATAAAAATTTGGATAGTATTTTTGCAGCCAATTCCGGATATGAAAGGGAAATGAATGATAAAATTTCATCCTTTGAAAGTGAGGGAATTGAAGTCGGTACAAAAAGACCTCCGTCCTCAGCCAATCCTTGTTTTATAACCTGAGCAGCTGTATACAGCTGTGAATTTTTATCTCGTGTACTTACAAAATTCATAATATCTCCATTAAATATTCCTTTTGAAAAACTCAAAAGCATTTTTGTACATTATTTTATAAATAAGATCGTCAGAATAATTCAATCTTTGCATTTCATCGGTAATTTTGTATATATCCTCAATTCCTGAAAATCCCATCGGAAGATCGGTTCCGTCAAGATCACATCCCATAGCTAATGTATTCTCACCACCAAGAGAGAGATAATGCTCAATGTGTTTAATTACATTTGAAATGTCAGCAGAATCATTTGAAAGATGAGAGGGACAAAGATTAATACCGACAATTCCGCATAGCTCGGTAATATCCTTGAAATCACGGTCTTTAAGATTTCTGGTATGATGATTTACTGAATATGAGTCGGAATGAGTAGCAACAATCGGCTTTTTATATTCCTGTGCTAATTCTATGGTTTGGCGAGCTCCGTCGAATGAACAGTGTGATATATCGGGAATTATACCAATTTCAAAGCATTTCTTTACAACGGATATTCCAAAATCAGAAAGACCGGTCTCGGTGTTATGTGCACCGCCGATACAGGTTTCTCCACTCCAGTTAAGTGTTAATAACCTTACACCGTTTGAAAATAATACATCAAGACGTGAAATATCGTTATTGAGTATTCTTGCATCCTCTACAGCAAGAATCAATGGCACTTTCCCACTGTTAACACAGGAGAGAAGATCATCAGATGTGCATACTAACGCAACACGTGATGAGTTAATTGTAATCTCATTATTCAAATATTTGAGAACTTCATAAAAACGTTCGTATCCTTGCTCATCAGTTAAGCGATGATTAGTCCAAATGGCCATAACCTGTGCATAAGATTCAAGATATTCAGCTCTTTTTAAAGAAATATGGCATTTGTTGTCATAAAGCTTTTGTGACTCGCTAAGAAGACGAGTTGCAGTATCACAATGCAGATCAAATAATTTCATACTCAGTTACCAAATGCATCCTCTATGTGATTAAGTTTAATTACAGTATTACTTGCTTTGTCAAGATAAATTTCTATAACATCCAGACGTGGAGTTTTATTAGTTTTATGCTCAATCAAATATGCCTGAGCAGCAGCAAGAGTTCTTTTTTGCTTCGAATAGGTTACTGCACAAGCAGGCGTACCGAATTCAAATCTATCATTTGCAGAACAAGAGCGAGTCTTTACCTCGACAAATATAATATATTGTTTATTCTCGGCTATAATGTCAATTTCGTTGTGTGAGGCATAATAATTCTGCTCAAGTATCTTAAACTTTTTGCTTTTCAGAAACTCACAGGCAACACTTTCACCGTATCTGCCGATAGAAGTGGTATTTTTCATATTATTTCTCATCCAAAAAACGAATAAATTTTTTTCTGTGGATGGGGGAAGGTCCAAACTCACGAAGAGCCTGCATATGTTGCTTTGTTCCGTAGCCCTTGTGCTTGGCTATTCCATACTGAGGATAATCCTTATCCATCTGCTCACACATCTCATCCCTTGTTACCTTGGCGAGAATAGATGCAGCAGCAATACTTGGGCTGGTAGCATCTCCCTTGATAACAGTCATTGTCGGTATAGTAAACCCTCGACTGACATTGCCGTCTATGATCGCAAAATCCGCTTTGATATTTAAACCGTCGACAGCACGTCTCATCGCAAGCATATCAGCCTCAAGAATATTCAATTTATCAATTTCCTCCACACTTGCCTGTGCAATACAGTAAGCGAGTGCATTTTCTTTGATCTTCTCAAAAACTTCTTTTCGTTTCTTGGGAGTGAGCTTTTTGGAATCATTAAGGCCATCAATATATAGGCCGATTGGCAGTATGCAGGCTGCAGCGACAACGGGCCCACACAAAGGACCTCTTCCAGCCTCGTCAACTCCACATACATACGTATATCCCTGATCTATGAGGGATTGTTCTATTGAATACTCAAGCATAATTTATATCCTGTCAAGTGTTATTTTTCCGATTTTTGCACTTCTGAATTCTTCAAGAAGCATATTGGCGGTACGTTCATAATCTATTTCACCGCCGCTAATAAGAAAACCACGTTTTTTACCGATTGCTTCAAACAACTGAAGATCGGTATAATCCTCGAAATTTGACATATCACCGAGCTTATATCTCTGTGATAACATTTCGGGATACTGTTTTCTCAAGCGAGAGCAGAGAACTATGGCAAGGCTTTCAATATCTAGGATTTTATCTTTAATAGCTCCTGTTAGTGCAAGATTTTCACCGATAGTTCTATCATCAAACTTGGGCCAGAGGACACCGGGCATATCCATAAGCAATAAGCCAATATTTGTATCAACCCATTGTTTGTCAACGGTAACACCCGGACGGTTTTCTACTTTAGCTTTCTTTGAGCCACATATTTTATTAATGAGGGAAGACTTTCCAACATTGGGAATTCCGACTATCATTGCCTTGAGCTTTCTTCCTGTCATACCTTTGGCTTCATAGCGTTGAATTTTCTCTGCAAGAACAGTATTAACTGCTTCTTTAATTTTATTGATTCCCATTCCGCTGACGCAGTCAGTGGTAATACAGACAGTTTGATCATTTGTGTAGTGCTCACACCATTTTTTTGTCATTTCGGGATCTGCCAATGTTGCTTTGTTTAATAGTAATATAGTTGGTTTTTGCGCGGTCATTGCTGCTATTTCGGGGTTTCTTGAGCTTTTGGGAATTCTTGCGTCAAGAATCTCAATAACAATATCTACGTTTTTAAGGTTTTCGGTTATCATTCGGCGGGTTTTCGCCATATGACCGGGAAACCATTGAATCTGTTCTGATGGCATAATCTTTTATCCTTTTCTATTTAACTGTGCCAAACTTATCCGATGGCGAAATTCTTAAAATTACCTTTCCAAGTACGGTTTTTTCATCAACAAGACCTATAAGCTCTGAACGGCTGTCAAGCGAATTGTTTCGGTTATCACCCATAACGAATATTTTACCCTCAGGAACCTGTACAATCAAAGGTAATGTTTTTTCTATATATTTTCCGTATTCAAAATAAGCGTATGCAGATTCGTCAACTATCTCGTCATCGGTGAATACATCATCATCAGAAACATAAAGAAGCCCCGATATATAGTCAAGCTTTACCCATTTTCCTCCGGTGGCGATAACCCTCTTCACGCAGGGCTCATTAAGATTGTCGGTTTCGTGAAATACAATAATATCATTTTCCTTCGGGGAATATAAGAAGTTAGAAATCACCAATTTTTCTCCGTCGATAAGTGTGTTGTTCATTGAATCACCCTCGACGGTACATACTTTAAAAAAGAATGTCATTAGTATTAATATGATGATAAGTGCCTTGAGTATAGAATCGAACCACTCGTAGAGGGAAGAAGAAACCTTTTTGGATGCGTTTGAATTATTTATATTTTTGGTATTCAAATTTATTACCTCCCAAGTAATAATTTGAGCATCTAAACAGCTCTCAAACCTATGTTTTATCTAATTGTAACACATTTGAAAGAAATAAACAAGTTTTTTTAAAAAATAATAAAAAATTATGCAAAAAAATGAAAAAGAATATTGACAACTTTTGAAAAATATGTTACTATAGGATGAAACATAATATTGGGTTGCTATATCCTCAACCGATGGTTGTGGCAATTCAAAATCTATAAATACATTTGAGGAGATAATATATGATTTCGCTTACTTATGTTTTGACGATTGTATGGGCTGTATTGTTTATAGTCTCAGGACTTTATGCAATCTTTGGCGACGCTAAACTCGGCGTACCCGCAACTGTTGGCTCAACAGCTGCATTTGTACTTTCATTGCTTTTGAAAGGAAATATTTATTTAAGTCTTTTCCTTCAGACTCTCGTTGCGGCAGTTATTGTTGCAGTACCGCTTATCTGGTACATTGTTGCTGACAGATTTAACAGTGACAAGAGAATTAGAAGAGGTAGAGCAAATATCAGAGCTCTTATCGGAAAGAGATGTCTCGTTGTTGAAGATATTTCAAACATTCACGGCAAAGGCCTTGTAAAATACAAAGGCAATGTTTGGAGTGCTAGTTGTGTTAATGAAAACGATTATATTGAAGAGGGTACAATCGTTGTTATTCATTATGTAGAGGGCGTTAAGCTCGTTTGTGCAAGAGAAAAATAAGAGGGAGGAAATTAGTTTATGTTAGATTTAGTATTACTTTTTATAGCAGTTGTATTACTTGTTTTCCTTCTTATTATTTCCCATCTCAGAATCGTTCCCGAATCTGAAGCTTGGGTAATGGAAAGACTCGGCGTTTATTCAAGAACCTGGCACACAGGTCTTCACCTTAAGGTTCCTTTCGTAGAGAGACAGAGAGGTGAGCCCATCGACTTGAGAGAGCAGATTCTTGTAATCGGCGAGAGATTCAACCATCGTCATTATCCCGAAAACATTGAAAAGCGTGAACATTTTGATAATGGATACCGTCCCATCATCGGTAATCCCGAATCACAGCCCGTTATCACAAAAGATAACGTTAGAATGGAAGTTGAAACCGTAGTTTTCTATCAGATTACTGATCCCAAACTCTTTGTATACGGTCATAAATATCCTCTCCAGGCTATTGAACATCTTGCTTCAACAACACTTCGTAACCTTATTGGTGACCTCGAACTTGACCAGACATTGTCATCCAGAGATATCATCAATGCAAAGCTCAGAACAGTTCTTGATGATGCAACAGATG
>JAZNWX010000278.1:0-5002 GCA_045593575.1 Eubacteriales bacterium
AACCTCAATTTTGGCTCCGGGAACGGCCGTCACTCTGTCAGATGCCTTACAAATCTTGCCCGAAAGAGTACCTGTTTCCTGTTGCTGAAGAGTTATGGTCTGAGGAGAACCGTTCACCTCAATATCTTGCCTGATTTCTTCTCCGCCAACGGTACAAGAAACTACATATGTTCCGTCATGCAAATACTTTGTCAATTTAGATTTGCCGCTTGTAACCGTTCTTCCGGCTTCGTCAGTGATAACGATGTCAACATTTGACAGCTCATCTCCGTCAGAATCCTTAACAATAACCTCAGTTCTGTGTGCCTTGTTGGGACATTCGCCACGTCCAAATCTGATTCGTCCTCCAAATTCGCTGTATGAACTGTTAATCAACGACAAGTAGAAGGTCCTTTGGGGAAAATCTCCCTCAAGCTTTACAATATCCCAATCGACTATTTTTCCTTCAAGAATATCCTTGATAATCCTATAGGATAATGATGCATTTACTTCAATATACCATCCCATTTCTCCCTCAATGCAAAGGCTGCAGGCGTGCACCGAGTCGGCTATGAGTGCCACGGAATCGTTAAATACCAATTCCGTTTCTCCCTCCAACTTAATTCCTGCAGAACAGGTCAAGCTCGCCTTCAGAACCTCTTTACAGAATTCAACACTGAGTGTAACCTTTGGTCCTATTTTGAGAGAAACCTTGCCTTCAAGACCAACCTTAACACTTCTCTCTTTTTTGTCAATATCCTGCTTTCCATAATCACTGCAGTAAGAGAATCCACTTGTTGTTTTGCTGTTAAATTCAAATGTTAAACCTGCAGAAACCTCCCACTCCATCAAAGTGGCGGGCTTTGCGGTGACTGTCAATCCGGGAATTCCCGTAGGAATAGTCCACTTGCCGAGCTTGATTTCCGTCAAACGGGTGGATTGTTCCTTGACCTTGTCATCATTATCTCCAACAAATTTTACATCAATATCTAAATTTATCTTTAATTCGGTTACTACCGAAATATAGAAGTAATCGGGTCTGAACAATCTGAGGTCATATTTTACATCCACCTTAACTGTTCCCGTGCCGCTGAACTTACCTTCAATATCCAGCCAGGGTACAGGGCTGTATTTGATATTGGCTTGAAGTGCAAGAGAGCTCTCTGCATCAATAACATCCCAAACCATCTCAGATGCCGTTTCTTCAATCTGTGCTTCGTTTACGTCAATCTCCATATCAACGTTAAGAACCTTATAGAAATCAGAAAGCTCAACGTCTTTTGAAATGAGAATAACAACATTACCCTCCTCATCCGTTTCAATCGAAGCTATTTTAACAAGATACTGTGTTGACTGTATGTAGATCTTATCCCCAACCTTAAGATTTGACACAACGCTGTCGGGATTTTCAAAAATCAGGTATTCATTATATTCCGTTTCATCGGACTCATCATCCAATGTGGAAATTGCTTCTTTGTATTCGTAAAGCTTGTTTACTGTGTCAGATACAGTTACGTCTATAATGTCGTCACACAATACACCGTAGTTTTTGTTTATTGACTCATCAAAGTTGATAACCTTATCTCCGTAGAAATCATAAACGGTCTGCTGAGAGTGAAGCTCATAGGCGGTTGTGTACTTAATACAAGAGAAAGGATTACACAGTTGATCGCCATAATCGTCAAGAAGATAACCCACAATAACATATTTTTCGGGCAAAGACGTATCAACTGAAACCGTAATGGGTGTTAGTTCACAATATCCCGGTGTCTGAGTTGAAACTGACGTAATTACAGCATCTGTATTTTCATCCAAAAACTCAACATATAATGTACAAGCACTATTGGCATTAATTGTAACACAAACAAAGCCTTCCTGCATTTCAATGCCGGAGATTGAGAATGTCGTTCCTCCTCCCGACGTACCGTAGAACAATGCGTCCTCGTCCTCGGGGGAACTCCAGCTCGCATAAAGAACCGTATCCTGAGTAATCGGAGTTGTAAAGTCAAACGGAAGAGTACATTCGCTGTCAAGATGCCATCCGTTAAAGGTGTAGTCCATTCTTTCAGGATTTGTCGGAGCCTTTGCAAAAGATCCGTAAGGAACCATCTGTGATTCATAAATCACGTCTGATCCGTCATTAAGAGTAAATATAACTGTATGATAGCCGGGATCTGCCTCACCGGTGGCATCTTCTTTCTCGATTTTTCCTGAAATAGTATATGGCTCGCCCTTAACAAGAATTGTTTTATCGACCTCCATTGAAAGATCCATCGCCTGAGCAAAAATGCCCATTGGCAAAATCGATAAAAGTGTTGCAAGGCAAAGGAATAAGCTCATCATTTCAGATGCCTTTTTCGGCTTCAGAACAATAATAAGAGCAATAACGGCTATCAGAATTATTCCGCCGATTATACTCAAAATAATAGTAAGTCGCCTGTTAGTTTCATCATCGGAAGAAGCGTTGGAATTGCCCGACATATTCGAGCCGCCTGAACCACCTGAACCGCCTTCGTTGTCATTATCGTTGTTTCCGTTGTCAAGTATTGCCTCGGGGTACTGTGCAACAACTGAAGCAGTGTAGAATGATCCGGCTGCAATAGAAATATTCTCTAACGAAGCATCACCGCCCTTAAGCTCAAGTCCCTCCGGAAGAAGAGTTTCGATTGATATTCCACTCACTTTGTGCCAATTGTTATTCTTTACAGTTATATGAATCTGAATATCCTCATTTGCTCCATATTCTTCCTTATCGGTTGTAATGGATACTTCCAATCCATCTTCTGTAGCAGAACTGATCGCACTACTGTTAAATGGCAATGCAAAAAACAGACATATTACCAAAGAAAGTGCAAAAAGCATTAATAAAAACCTTTTCATAATCTGCCTCCTAATATAGTATGATGTCGATTTATAAATAAAAAGTGCTTATTAACCTATATTTTATCATATAATAAACAAAAAAGCAATATTTTGAAGAAAATTATCCCAATATGTGAATAAATATGCAAAATATGATTACTAATTCTCAAAAATCCTTGACATAACGATTCTTTTTTGCTATCATTAATATAATATTTTCCCCGAAAGGAGCTATTATGGCAAGAGTTTCAACTAAAAAGGATAAAAATATATATCAGCAAACACGCGAAAACCTTGATCTTTCAAGAGAGGGTGCAAGCGAGTTGCTTGAATGGATTTCCCCTGAGAGAATCGAGAGAATCGAAAACGAAAAAAGCACTCCCAATCCCGATGAGGTCTTGCAGATGGCTGATAAGTACAAATTGCCGCGATTGTGCAATTATTACTGCTCTCACCAATGCCCAATCGGTCAGGAATACGTGCCCGAGATCAAGACGAAAGAGCTTTCTCAGATAGTTCTCGAGATGCTTGCATCTCTTAACTCAATGAATAAAAAACGTGAACGTCTTATTGAGATTACCGCAGACGGTCATATCGGCGATGACGAGATAGAGGACTTCATCTATATTCAGGACGAGCTTGAGCGCATTTCGATCACCGTTGAAACACTTCAGCTCTGGAGCGAAAAAATGCTTGCAAACGGTATCATCGACGAGGAAAAATATAAAGCATTCAAAGTAAAAAGGAAATAAAAAACGCGAGCCAATGGCTCGCGTTTTTCTTTATTTTTCTATTGCTGTTACAATGGGCTTTCCATCTCTGTCGAGAAGCACGGTAAGTCCACCTGCATATCCTGTTGCACGCCAAAGGTAGTTTACACCGGTCTCTTTATCCACCCAGATTTCAAAACCGTCACCGCTGAACGCACCTTCTTTGTATATTCTTACAAATCTTTCGTTATTATCAGCCATAGTTACCTCAATCAGTCGCAGCAAATGTCCTTCTTTGCGGGCTTAGTTGGCTTGGGAGCTTCGGGTGTATCATCACCGAGTCCTGTTGTTTCCGTAAAGATAGCATTCTTCTTTACCATTTCAACTGTATCTGTGGGAACGATGAGCTTGGAAGCTGTACCGTTAGCCATATCAACAAGAGCCTCATATCTCTTGAGCTCAATAACCTCAGGTGTAGGACAAGCAGCCATAATTGCACGAAGACCGTCTGCCTCTGCCTGTTTCTGAAGAAGAACTGCTTTAGCTTCACCCTCTGCACGAGCGATACGAGCATCTCTTTCACCTTCAGCCGCAAGGATCATCGCCTGCTTATCACCCTCTGCACGAGTAATAACTGCCTGCTTATGACCTTCTGCCTCAAGAAGTGTTTCACGTCTTGCACGCTCTGCCTTCATCTGCTTTTCCATTGATTCACGGATATCGGTGGAAGGTGTGATGTTACGAATTTCAACACGGGTTACTCTAATACCCCATTCATCAGTTGCAGCATCAAGAGATTCTGTCATCTTTGCGTTGATGGAATCACGGGATGTGAGAGATTCGTCAAGTGTAAGCTCACCAACGATGTTACGAAGTGTTGTTGTTGTGAGGTTTGCAAGTGCCTCAACGGGATTTGCAGCACCGTAAGCATAGAGCTTAGGTTCAAATGTTTTGTGATAAACAACCGCATCAATTGTAAGAGGTACGTTATCACTTGTGATAACGGACTGAGGGGGCGTATCAAGCACCTTCTCCTTTGTAGTCGCGCGAGCAACTATTTTATCAATGCCAAAGGGTGCAAGGAAATGAAGGCCCGGCGACCAAATGGCGTGGAATTTACCAAGGCGCTCAACAACATAAGACTCTGTGTGAGGAACGACCTTGATGCAAGAGATCACGATGATCACGATTATTGCTGCAATTGGAATCCAAAGCATAATTTTTCTCCTTTTTTCATATAACAAAATTTATGTAAACGGCGAAGCCGCTTATTCATCAATATAATTTTATCACAAGAGGGCGGGATTGTCAATATAAAAGAAAAGGAAGTAAAAAAATAAATAAGACAAATTTAAAGGAAATTAAAAGAAAGGATGTTCAAAAAATCTGACTTCCCGCCCTCTTGCTTTGTATCTATATTATACACCCTATGATCAAAGAATAAAATAGCA
>JAZNWX010000279.1:0-1580 GCA_045593575.1 Eubacteriales bacterium
ATCATCGGGAAGTCCTTCGGGCTTTGAAATAAATGTAATAACGTCTTCTCTGAATCCGTCAACTCCCATATCGAGCCAAAAGCGAAGAATATTCTTTACTTCCTCACGCACAAGGGGATTATCCATATTAAGATCTGCCTGCTGAATAGCAAAGAGGTGCATATAGTACTCTCCTCTTACCTCATCCCAAGCCCAAGCCTTACCTTCAAAAAGTGAATCCCAGTTATTTGGCAGCTTGCCGCCCTTTTTTGCAGGACGCCAGATGTAATAATCCGTATACGGATCTATTCTCTGACGGCTCTTTTGGAACCACTCGTGCTGGTCGCTTGTATGATTTACAACGAGGTCCATAATAACCTTCATTCCTCTTTCGTGAGCACCGTCAAGTACTTTTTTGAATGCTTCCATTCCACCAAATTCTTCGGCAATATTATAATAATCAGATATGTCATATCCACAGTCAATACCGGGAGAGGGATACAAGGGCGAAAACCAGATTCCATCGCATCCAAGCGATTTTATATAATCAAGCTTTTCATAAACGCCCCAAAGGTCACCCATACCGTCACCGTTGCCATCTTTAAATGAACGTGGCCATATCTGGTAAAACACCATATCCTTATACCATCTTTGCTTTTCCATAACTATCTCCCTTTTAAATTTATACTTCTTATTATATCATTTTAATTCTAAAAGTCAATCAGCACTTACTATTTAGTTTGGATTTTCAACAGTTCAGTAAAGCTTTTTCCCAAGATTTGCCGCCAACTCTCTTCGTTATGCGGCTTTTCAATATCAAACGTTTCAAATATTTTTTCTTCGGAATACCCATATTTCATAAGTGCTTTTTTCATATCCCTTGATGAGCCTATCAGCAATCTTTCCAGAGGATCTCCTTCACCGCAGTAAATATGAATATAAGGCAATTCTTCGGTATGATTTGTAAAGCATTTATTAGAAAACCAATTTTCAAATGCGGACATTTCATACAGTCCAAATGCCGGTGAATACGACAATACGTAATTATAAAATCCAAGCTCACGAAGTCCGCAATAGAATGATGCAATTCCACCCATAGATGCACCGCCAACGCCAATATTGTCCTCTTTAACGCAATACTTTTCTATAATAAAAGGATGCAGAGTTTGTTTAATAAAATCGTCAATATAATCAAGATAACCGACAGAATAATCCTCATCCGGTAATGCTGTTGCAAGGGGTGCAAGATCACCGAAATCACAAGGATTCATAAACAGCTCTTTATCACGGTATTTATCGGCATTATCTATACCGACTATAATGATATTTTTGTCAAACTGATTCTTTAAGGCACACGCAATCACGTCAAGCTGCCACGATCCGTACGGATCACCGTTATCAGTATACTTGCCTGCAGACCCGTACAAATTCTGTGCATCAAAGAAATACAAAATATCGTGAGGTGTTACACCGTCATAGGTTGAAGGAATAAAAACACTGATCTTTTTGCTCTTATCCTCACGGTGAGCAAGATTGCATTCATCAACCAGCTCATAATTATCGACTCTTCCCGTATTCTCAATATTATTTGCAAACAAGTA
>JAZNWX010000280.1:0-8677 GCA_045593575.1 Eubacteriales bacterium
ACGAGAGTTGTCAATAACTACGTTACCACCTGTAATGTTTACGGCTGCACGACCACCGGAAATACGAGAGTTGAGAATTTGGCTATTTCCGTTTACCATAATAGCACTTCTTGCGTTGTAGTAATATGTTTTACTTTCGGATGCAACATATGAACGGTTATCACTACTTGTAAGATTGCTCTTATAAAGAGCCGCATAATCAAAGTTAGGGCATACGATTTGTACGTTATCGAGTGTACCATTGCTAAGTGTTACAAATGAATATCCAAGGTCTGCTGCATAAGAGTCGCTTGCGCAAGTCATTGTGAAGCCGTTACCAAACAATGTGTAACCGCCACTTACTTCAAGAGAGCTGAAGCCGCAGTCATTAAGAAGGACAACATTGTTGTTTTTTGCACTTGAAGCTCCTGTTGCGTTAACCGCATTGATAACCTCAACAGTAACCGAACAAGGTTTTGAGGTTTCATCTGTAATTGTAATTGTAACAACACCTACGTATTCTTCAAACTTAAGTGTAGCTTTTGTCCAATCTGATGTGTTAGGTGTGAATATATAGTTAGTTGTTCCACTTACAGATATTTCTACATTTGCACTGTCAACAGGAACGTTCAAATTGCTAAGTGTGCCAAAGAGAGAACCAAGAGCAATAGCATTTTGGTTACCTACGCGGTAAGTAAAGTTTGTATTTGTGAATTTAGATGTAAATTTATCAACAGGTTGAACATCAACTGTGACAGTTGTAGGTTTGCAGAAATAGTAGTCTGTAATAGTTATCTTCAATTCACCAACGCCCCAGAATGTGAGTGTACTATTTTTCCAATCATCTTTGTCACGATTGAGAGTAGCACCTACTGTGTTGGTTGAATGAACAGCAATTACAACATTGTCATTAAGTACTTCTACTTCGCCACCGGTTATTGCAGTGAACAATTCTCCAACAGTTAAAGAAGATCCTGTTAAAGGTTTATAACTGGTAACGCCTGTGAATTTTTCAACGGAAGTTTCGCGACCTGCTTCGATATCTATATTACCAACACCTTCAAAGTCCTCAAGTCCCTTGCTTGTTACACCCCAGCCGTAACCTGTGAAGAGGTTATTGAATTCGAGGTAGAGGTGCTGTTTATCTTCTCTGAGGTCGGGATTTCCATCGCCGTTTTCGTCAATGATTTTTCCACCGTCTGTGCCATCGTGATAGCCACCGTCTTCGTGGTTCCAAACCTCACCATCCTTGAAGTGATAGCAAGTTGCGTTGTTAGTTGCGTGTTCGCCGGTAACTACAACGTAGTTTGCTCTACCGCTTGTGGGAATTGCAACTGTTTCACCATCAAGTGTTGTGATTGTCTTGTTTTCAACGTCAACGCTTGCAACCTGTGTCAAACGGCTCATCTGATAGTCGTGTGTATAGGATGCTGTTGTATTGTCGATGATTTCGCAATAGTAGTAGTCATTCCAAGAACCAAAGTGAACTGTACAGCCGGATGCTGTGATTCCGTCCATCTTGGGATATACTCTACCGTCAATTGTTTCGTTTTCACGAACGGAACCGATGAGCATACCTGTGTAACGATATGCATAGTATTGATAGTTCGCACAAACGTCATTATAAACGTCCATTATTGCTGAAACGTGGCAGTTTGTGAATTCGATGCCCGCGTTTACAGGATAACCTGCAGAGCTCTGTCCGCTTGTGGGGTAGTACTGACCTAAGATACCACCGCAAGCAACGTCATAAGAGCCCCAAAGTGCACTTATTTTGTTTGTATTGTCAACTGTGATGTTTGTGAATTTAACTTTTAATGCATCTTTTTCTTCATCGGTAGTTTCATCTGTAACGCCGGTTTTGCTGTACCAACCAACGCAACCTACGATGCCGCCGTTGCCGATGTTATAAACTCTGGGGTTACAGTTGAAAATTGAAATATTTTCGAATGTAGCACCACAATCCGCGTATGCTGCGATAACACCTGTGGTGGCAATTTCACCATCGGATGAGAAGTTGCTAACTGTAAGGTTCTTTACCGTACCGCCGTAAACTCTACCGAACAAGCCCATACCGTCACGATAGTATTGAAGGGAAGCATCGTACCAGTTGTGGTCGCCCTTCATTTCCCAAGTGTTCTGATAGAAGTTTGCAATTGTGTGACCGTTACCGTCGAATGTACCTTCAAAGTTTCTGAGTCCACTCGTGATAGCGGTGTTTGTTCTTTCGTATGTACCCTCGCTGTTATAGTAGCCGATGGGGTAGAAGATGATGTCAGAATTGTTTTCGCTTTCTTTGTCACCAAGGTTGATGTCGGCAATAAGCTTAATTGTTTTGCCGGAGAAGGAGTCTTCTTCGATACCCTCTGCCATACCTCCAACGATCTGGCTCAAGCTCCAAAGCTGTTCTGCGTTTGCAATTACAAGCTCTGTTGCATCTGCTTTGTACCAAGAGTGGTCAACGCCGCCTTTCCAAGCGTTGTCCGTATTCGCAACGATAGCAAACTCTGAGAAAGATGCGATATAGAGTGTTACGTCACCCGTTGCAGGATCATATTTAAACTGGTTGTGAGCTGTGAACTCTGCATCATTGGGGATAAGAGTCATTTCAATTGTCTCACCGTTTTCCACGTGATAGAGCTTAATGCTTGTGGAGTTGAGTCCCTTTACGGCAGCTGCTGTGAGCTTAACCTCCATAGGAACGATGTTATCAAGAGCAACGCCTGATACGTGCACGTCGAAGGATGAGGAAACCTCGCTTTCAAGAAGCTCAACATTTGCCTCGCTGTCCTCGATACCGTTGATTGTGAGAGCAACCTCGTTTGATCCGTCCTCAAGCTTAACACCGCCGGGAACGATTGCATTTGCAAGGGAGCTATCGAGATTTACTCCACCCTCGGGAACCCTGTTGCTTTCGTCGGGCTCAACGGGAGCTGACACGTACACGTCTGCAATATAGGGAGCAGTTACGTTTTCTACTACTGCCCCTCCAACGTGATTTCCGGAGTTTTCACCATTTTCGCCGCTGTTGGGAGGAATTACAACGACGTTGTCTGTGGAGGTATTCTTATCAGTTGTTCCAATGTTGAAAGATGGGAACGCACAAGAAGCTACTTGTGTTGAAAAAGTTACCAAAACCAAGACAATGGCTAACAGTTTTACGTAAAATTTCATTCTATTTTTCTCCTTTTTTGATTTTGAAATTTTCATTACTTTTAATTATAACATACATTATATATAAATGCAAGTTTTTTATTAATTAAAATTTCGACAAAAAATCCCCCTTTGAGAAAGGGGGATAATTTAAGCGTTTTCTATTACAAAAGCTTTTATTTTAGGATTAAAGCACACATACAGCATAGGCACAAGAGAAATCAGTGAACCTATGGTGAAAATTATGTACAATGGGAAAGCCTCTCCCAAAAATCCGTACATCAATGACGAAAGGGCACAGCCGCCAACCGTTGCAGAGGAAAACAGTCCAAGAATTGCACCGCGGTTTTCTTCAGGAAGAGCAAGCATTGATGATGCTCCAAAAACCGTGTTGCCCGCACCGTTGAGGAAGGAACCGAGGAACATAAAAATGCACATTGGTAAAAATTCGGTTGAAAGATATGTAAACACCATAAAGACAACCGAAAGCGAAAAGCCGAATGCCATAATGTAAAATCTTGCCTTGGGCTTGAATTTAATAATTCCGATCAAAAAAACGCAAACAAGATAGCCAACGGTGTTCATCGACATCAGAATTCCGTATTGACCGACTGTAAAACCTTTTGCGGAGGTAAAGGGAATCATCAGAGTAAACGGGCCTGCACCAAGAAAATTCAAAATAACTGCACCGGGCAGGAAAATACGTAAACAGGGATTTGAAAAAATCGTTTTAAGGGCCGTTTTACTGTCTCTGAGAATACCTTTAACTGTCACAGTTTCTCCCTGACTTACGGTTTTGGGAACATTGATAAACATTTCCGAGATGGCAGAATAAATGTTACTGCATCCGTTTATTACTATGATGAGTGGAACACCGAAAAGTGCTACCATAACACCGCTGAAAGCGGTTCCTACCATATTGATAGTAGAATTTATACCCGAGAACATTGACTGTCCTCGCATTATTTCATTGCGGGGAATAATATCTATCAAAACGGTACTGGATGCCGGGGAATAAAACACTCCGCCAAGAGCCGCAAGAAAGGCGGCAATAAGAACACCTGTGACGTTAAGCTTGTCCATAAAGGCAAGTGCTCCGACCGTCAGCATAATTATACCCTGAAAGGCATCTCCGATAATAAGAACCCACTTACGATTCAGCTTGTCAACTATACTTCCGCTAAACGGAGAGAGAAACATCGTAACAAACATTGAAATTGATGACATAATACCCATCAAACTTTCAGAACCTGTTTGCTGATAAACCCAGTGGCCTATGGCAACGCTGTACATAAGATCACCGATCATACTTACTGCGGCACCCTGCAAAAATAAAACAAAGTTTTTATTCCATAATTTTTTTACCATATATTCACCTTCTTTCCTGTTCAATATAGCAAAAAACAAAGAATCTGTCTATATATTTTGGCTTTCAATACAGCAACTTGCGGTTGCAATTGCTTAATTGTATCATATTTAGCTTTAAAATGCAATAGTAAGAATAAAAAACGCAGCCGAAAAAGCTTCGGCTGCATCTTTTTTAAGATTCCTGATAAAGCTGGATATTAGTTTCAGAATCGAATAATCGAATCGTTCTCCATTTCTTGGTATAGTGCGAGATTGAATATTCTCGCTGCTGCTCTAATATAAGAAGGTTCATAATTTCAGTTGCCTGCTTTATTTCGCATTTGAGCTTATAGATAATTTCCCTTGAACCGTTATCATTATCCTTTGTGATATAAAAATCAGCTGTGTCATTTTCATTTGCGAAATATTTTTCAATTTCGCAAAGCTGTTTTTGATGCTCTTTTTCAAGATCATTTTCAAGCTCCTCTTGAATTTGAGGATTTTTGAATCTGAAATGTCTTGAAAACAGGCAGCAGAACGAAAATTCTTTGGTAAGAAGCACGTCGTGAAAATTTCCCTTAAAACGAATCCGAAGATTTCCTTCTTTACTCACGTCAACAATTCTTCCCTCGCGATTGTAGTTATCAATTACAATCTCACCAACTAAACTTGAATCAAATTTCATAATATTACCTCCGTGATGCTTACAAATTTATTATACGTTAATCGATGTACGTTTTTTGGTACGAGCCATTTGGTATAATCCATACAATAACATCCCAATGCGGCACAGTAACAGTGTTTGCTGTGTGAGTTAATTGCTGAAGTTATTTGATACAGCCCAAAATACACAAGGAGCTAAATCTATGGCAACAAACAAATCAAAAAACGGAAACAATCACATCACCTTATTAAAAGAGTTTTTTGATAAGATATCAAAAGACGAGGGAATATCTTCTGCCGATTACGATCTTACAAAAATCCTAAAAGGAGTGATTCACAGCTACAATGAGGCTGTGAAAAAAGAGGATGAACGCATCCAAAAAGAAAAGATTGAGGAGGAAAAACGAAGGGAGGAGGAAGAAAGAATAAAGCAGGAAATGCACGTCAATGAAGTTCTCTCAATGGATCTTCCTATGGAGTGGGAAAATTCATTTTTGGGTGATTCCCGCACACAGAATGTTCACGTTGACAGTATTTCCGATGCACTGATTATGTCGCTTTCGAATCTTGGAAGAGTTGATATTGAGTATATCTCTTCCATTACGGGTGAGGATTTGAAATCCGTAATATCTGCTCTTAAGGGATCGATTTATCAGAATCCTGAAACGTGGGGAGAGTGCTTTTACAAGGGCTGGGAAACAAGTGAAGAATATCTTTCGGGCAATCTTATGCGAAAAATCAAGAAGGCGTGTGAAGCGAATGATATTTACCGAGGATACTTTCAGGATAATATTACAGCAATCAAAAAAGTACTGCCCGATACGGTTGAGGCAAAGGATATTTATGTCACACTTGGTTCCCCCTGGGTTCCGACAGACGTAATCAATGACTTTGTAAATCACATTTTAAAGCTTAAGAATAATACTTTCAAAGGAACTGTGCACGATGAGATGACAGGAACCTGGGAGCTGCAACATAAAAGCTTTTTCACTAACCGTAATACAATGGCATCACTGATCAAGTACGGAACAAAACGGATTGATGCATTGAATATTCTTGAGCGAACCTTGAATATGAAAACGGTTGCCGTTACTGATGAAGTGGATTGCAATACGAATAAATCGGGCAAAAAGAGAGTTATTAATCAAACGGAAACGGTCTTGGCAATTGAAAAACAGCAGAAATTGATTGACGAATTTCAAGAATGGGTTTGGAGTGATCCCAAACGCAAGGAACGTCTTGAAATCATATTTGAAAACAATTATGGCTGTGTTCGACGCAGAATTTTTGACGGATCATTTTTGCAGTTTCCGACTCTTTCGTCAAATATTGAGCTGTATCCTTATCAGAAAAATGCGGTTGCAAGAATCCTTTTTTCACCCAACACATTACTTGCACACGACGTAGGCAGCGGCAAGACCTATATTATGATTGCTGCCGGTATGGAGATGAAGCGAATGGGACTGTCAAAAAAGAACCTTTACGTTGTTCCTAACAACATAGTCGGACAATGGGAAAGCATTTTCTTTACTATGTATCCTTCGGCAAAGGTTTTTTGCGTGGATCCTAAAAATTTTGATTCCAAAAAAAGAGAAGCGACTCTTAAAAAAATACGCGACGAGGATTTTGATGCAATTATTATGGCATACAGCTGCTTTGAGCGAATTCCGCTTTCAAAATCTTTTTATTTGCAGGAGCTGAATGACAAAAAGGGTGAAATAGAGCAAGCAATAGCAAATAAGACATCAGTAACCAACAATTTGCGAAAAAGGAGAGATGAGATTGCAAAGCAAATAGCCGCCCTGACAGATACGATAGATCATTTGCTGAATTCCGTTACCTTTGATGAGCTTGGAATAACAAGATTATTTGTTGATGAGGCACACAACTACAAAAACCTGCCGATTGAAACAAAGACAAGCTGTGTGCTTGGAATTAGCTCATCGGGTTCAAAAAAGTGTCAGGATATGTTGGATAAGGTACATTTCATCCAAAAGGAGAATGGTGGCGGCGGTGTGGTAATGGCGACGGGAACTCCGATAACCAACTCGATAACGGACGCATTCGTTATGCAGAAATATTTGCAGAGTGGGGAGCTTGCAATGCTTGATTTGCAAAGCTTTGACAGCTGGATCGGTATGTTTGCCGAAAAAGTTACGGAATTTGAAATTGACGTTGACACAAATAGTTACCGTTTGGCAACACGCTTTTCAAAATTTCACAATCTTCCCGAGCTTACCGCACTTTTATCCTCAATTGCAGATTTTCACCAAGTAGTCGGAAGCGAGGACATCCCTGATTTTGACGGGTACAGCGATGCTTTGATAGGCAAAACCAAGGATTTTTCGGATTATCTTAATGAAATATCAAGTAGAGCTGAACAAATCAGGGCGGGAGTTGTGAGCCGTAAGGATGATAATATGCTCAAAATCACTACCGACGGAAGAAAGGCGGCTTTAGATATTCGACTTGTAAATCCAAGTGTACCCTTCACTTATCAGTCCAAGGTGGCAAGATGTGCCGATAATGTGTACGACATTTATTATAAAACCTGCAATACAAAGGGCGTGCAGCTCGTCTTTTGCGATAGCTCCACTCCCAAAAACGGGTTTAACATTTATGATGAGCTTAAGCATTTGCTTGTTTCAATGGGTATTCCGTCGGATGAAATTGCATACGTACACGATGCGGATACTGAGCTTCAGCGATCAAAGCTGTTTGCAAGGGTGAGAATGGGCGAAATCAGGGTTTTGATTGGCTCAACCTTTAAGCTCGGACTTGGAGTTAACGTTCAGAATAAGCTTGTAGCACTGCATCATCTTGATATTCCGTGGCGACCTGCCGATATGACTCAAAGAGAGGGACGTATCTTAAGGCAGGGGAACGAAAACAGCAAGGTTGAAATTTTCAGATATATTACGGAGGGAAGCTTTGATGCATATTCGTGGCAGCTTCTTGAAACCAAGCAGAGATTTATTTCGGGCTTGCTTTCGGGCTCATTGAGTGACCGCAGCGGCTCTGACGTTGAAAGCACCGTTCTTGATTATGCTGAGGTAAAGGCACTTGCGATCGGAAATCCGCTGATCAAAAAGAGGGTTGAAAAGGCAAACGAGCTCTCTCGTTATCTGACGTTGCAGAAAAAGGCAATAGAAAACCATATTGCCCTTGAGAAAGAGCTTATGGAGATTCCTGCAAAAATTGAGCATCAAGTATCTGTTGTTGAAAAATGCAGGGCGGATATTGAACACTTCCACACCAGCTTCCTCGAATACAGTAAAGAAGAAAGAAAATTTCTAAGAAAAAAGATTTTCGATGCGGTAAAATCCAACGTTCTTGTGACAGAGGAAAGAGTATTGATGACTTATCAGGGCTTTGATATTGTTCTGCCCGTAAATATGACAATGGAAAAGCCTTTTATCTGGCTTCAAAGGAACGGAAGATACTATGTGGAGCTTGCTGATACTGAAATGGGAATTCTTGTTCGCATCGATAATTTCCTTGCAAAATTCGAGGAGTACCTGGAAAGAATGAAAGA
>JAZNWX010000281.1:0-3083 GCA_045593575.1 Eubacteriales bacterium
ACATAATGTATAATTTAACTTGGGAAGAAATACTTGAATCTTTTTCTAAGAATCCGCGCGATGTGATCACACAGCAACATGGTGTATGGTTTTATACATATACTGAAGAAAATAATATTTATGTGGAAACGGGAAGAAATCATACAAATTGTTCAAAAATTACTACACGCAGGAGACTGGATAGCAAGAATTTTGAAACAATATATGATATGTACATGAGTAATGCTCCTCGTAGTGAAGTTTGTGGTATTACTCGCAATTCATCATATTGGTTTGGTATATTTTCTGATTTGCTGAATTCAAAATAAGGAAATAATATTTTCCCAAATGCACCTTTTCTTCGTTTTTACCTCTGTTTACGCACTTTTTAGTCACTTTTAGGCAAAAAAAGAAAGCAGACCTTGTGTCTGCTTTTTTTGCTTGAAACGTAAGATTTTAGTTTGTAAAAAACAACGGAAGCACAAGTGCAATTAATTGCGAATAATAAATCTCGTTTTTTGTTTTTTCTCAAATGATACAATACGTTTGTAAATAAAAAAAAGGAGATTATTATGGAAAACCAAAATGTAGTTATTTTGAAGCATCACCCAAGACGCATCACCTATGCCAACCCCTTTTACACCAATCAATGTCCCGATCTTGATGAGAGAATCATCATTGACGTTACCTCACGAAATCCCGATAGCAGCTTGACTCACCAATTATCCCCCTTTTTCGTAGGTCCCATTGAAGGGCCTGACGGTATCGGTGCATACAATTTGGAAACATTTTGGCAGGTAGGCAAAGTATTCCCTCACCACGACAGTGGAGGAACTCCGAACCGTGCTTATTTCGACTATCGAAATGAAATGTATAATAAACAGCCCGAAGAGCTCTCAAAGCCCGAGATGAGACACCCCTACCGTGCCTTTGGCTATGATGCCGATGATATGTTGTATTGGCCTCTATGGAATAAGGAAAGAGGTATTTATGAGCCGCTTTCATACCTTGAAGCTCGTAAGAAGGTATATGTTCCCGAATATGCCAAGCTTGTAACAGGTTGCAAAGCTCTTAAGTGGATGGAATCTCTTTTGGAAGAAGGAAAAAAGATTGCTTTATTAGATTTTGACGGTTTTAATTATTATCACGATGAGGCGATGAAAATCCGTTACCGTGCCTATGTGGCGAAGTGTAAGAAATCTAAAACTCCCATCACCTTGACCGAGTCGGATTTTACGGGAATAGACACTATGGCAAAGGCGATCAATTTTCCTCATATGCCCGTTGGACACGCCTTTGTTATCAAGGCACTCCTTCAGGGCGACCTTGAGGTAGTTGACGGAAAAGTTATTGACCATTCCGGAATGCTTCAATAGTATTCAAAGAGGACACCTACTTGTGTCCTCTTTCATATTTTTATAAAAGTAAGCATATATTTTACCAAAAAACAAAGGAGAAAATATATGGACAATTCACAAAACAATATTGGCTTTTTTCCACAGATGCTGATTTGCGACAAGCATTCATCTGTGGAATTAAACTCTGACTTTTCCCTGCCCGACTATCAGCCCGAAATTCGCCGTTTGCTTTCAACAAGACCTATAATTCTTCCCCCAAGTGAGTATATTGGTAACGGGAACGCAGAATTTGGCGGTGAAATATGCTACAAGATCACCTATCTCGGTGCGGACGGCTCGATCTACTGTGCGTCTTTATCCGACAAATACGGTTACTCAGCACCCCTCAATTTCAGCTCTCACAGCGTAAACAATGACGAAATCACAACGATTCCCTCTTGCAAGGCAGAAAGCATAAATACAAGGGTGCTGGGTCCCCGCAAACTCAATGTAAGAGCTAAGCTCGATTGCAGACTTCTTGCCTTTTCGCCCTCTATCTACACACCAAATCTCGTTGGAGCACATAATAAAGCATCAATTGAAAACCTCATTTTTGAAACAAATTGCATAAACGTTAAACGCAGTGCAAACGAATCCTTAATTCTAAGCGATTTTTTATCATTCGACAGTACAGATGACAATATTCGTATTATCGACTCAATATCCTGCTCGGTTATTAATGAATGTACCGCATCAAATGATAAAATACAAGTAAAGGGCGATGTAATATCAAAAATTCTCTATTGTAACGAAGCTGAAAGCTCACATCCTCTCAGCATTATCAAAAAAATTCCCTTTTCCTGTGAGCTTGCCTGTTTGGGTGTCAATTCTCTCTTTGAATGTACGGCCCAGGGTGTTTGCTTTGATGAAAGATTTGATTTTAAGGATGGCGGAATTTCCTTTGAAATAACCTTGTCGCTTTCGGCAATTGCCCAAAGGAATGAAAGCGTTAAGTATATTGCAGATGCATATTCCACGGAAAAATTATGTGAAAATACAACAAACGAGCTTACAATAATGAATACCGTAAAATGCTCACCGGGTAATCTTACTCAAAATGACGTTTTCGCTCTTGAAAACATCAAATTGTCACCCGATGCAAAAATCATTGACGTTAGCGGTAAATCCACAATCAATGAATTATCCTTTGAAAACGGAAAACTCGTTTTGAAGGGCATAAACGAGTATCAGGTGATATATTATCTTGAAGGTGAATACTCTTCGGTTGTTTTATCTGCACCTCTCAGATACGAGCCAGATATCCGTTCAATTTCCGATTTTGACAGAAGCTTTTTGTGGCGTGCTTTTGCAAGCGTATCATCAGTACGTGCAAGGCAAGACGGAGAAAGATTGTTCGTGGACAGCGAGCTTTCACTCAGCTTTATGCTTGATTGTGAAAACAAAATCGAAGTATTAAGTGAGATGATCTTCGGTGAATATTTGAAAAAGCACGATGGTGACATTCTTTTGTGCTATCCCGATAAAGAGGCAACTGTCTGGAGCGTTGCAAAGCAATATGGACAGCCGCAAAAGATCATCAGAGCTAAAAATTCAATACCTGAAACAGAAGTTCAAGTAAAAAAGAGATATTTGATTATTTAGTAAACAAAAAAGCCGACTCTGAAGTGAACCCCGAATAGTTCACTTCACTCAGTCGGCTTTTTTTCTTAATTTTCTGCAATACTGAGTGCATAATTTATCGGTACA
>JAZNWX010000282.1:0-7409 GCA_045593575.1 Eubacteriales bacterium
TGGCCTCCGACTTTGAGCTTTATCATCAAATTGTAACACATGAGGCTTTTATAAGAATCAATCAGCTTCAGCTGGAGGTTAATGATCTTATGAACGAAGTTAATAACACAATTACGTGTGCAATTACAGGAGAGGATCCCAAGAGTGCTTGCACGCACAATTGTGCAACATGTCATTCACAGTGCCACTAAGTAACTAAACTTATCAGACAAGGAGAGATTGTCCATGACACCAATGATGGAACAATACTTTGAAATAAAAAAGAAATATAAGGATTTCTTGCTTTTCTACCGTTTGGGAGATTTCTATGAGATGTTCTTTGATGATGCTATTCTTGCATCGCGTGAATTAGAGCTCACTCTTACGGGACGAGATTGTGGTGAAGAGGAAAGAGCACCTATGTGCGGTGTTCCTTATCACAGTGCAGAAAGCTACATAGGAAAACTTATAGAAAAGGGATACAAGGTTGCCATTTGCGAGCAAATGGAAGATCCTGCCCTTGCCAAAGGACTTGTTAGGCGTGATGTAACGAGGGTAGTTACTCCCGGAACTCTGATTGAATCAAATCTTTTGACAGAAAATCAAAACAATTACCTTTGTGCAATATATTACGATGATATTGAAACAGGTGTTTGTTTTGCTGACGTGTCAACCGGACAGGCATTTGCCACAGCTTTTTCGGGTAAAGAAATGTATTCAAAGCTAAATACTGAGCTTTCAACCTATCGTCCAAGTGAAATAATTGTTAACATATCTGTTGATACACTCAAAGATAAGGGACAGTTTATTAAAGAGAGAATAGCTTCTTTAGTTACTGATGATCAAGCATTCCGTTTTGATTACAATACAGCATATGATGTACTTCGTAAGTTCTTTGACGGCGAAAGAAATGCCTGGGACGGAAGAAAATCAATTATCTGTGCAATAGGCGGATTGCTAAACTATCTTGCAGAAATGCAGAAAACCGATAACACCAATATTAAGGATCTGAAGATTTATTCGTCAGGGCAGTTTATGGAGATTGACGTAAATTCACGTCGTAATCTTGAGCTTTGCGAAACTATGAGGACTAAAGAAAAAAGAGGATCACTCCTTTGGGTTATCGACAAAACCAAAACTGCTCCGGGAGCTCGCTTACTTCGTCAATGGGTAGAGCATCCACTGTTAAAATCGTCCCTGATTCTCAAGCGTCAGAGTGCGGTTGAGGAATTATATAACAACTTCATTAAAAGACAGGAAATTGAAACTCTGCTTACAGGGGTTCTTGATCTTGAACGTCTGTTAACTAAAATAATTTACGGTACAGCCAACGGCAAGGATCTCCGTGCTGTTTGCTCAACAATATCTGTTTTTCCGGAAGTGAAGAGTCTTATTGCAGATTGCAAAAGCGAAGAGCTCAAAAAGATATATGAGAGCTTTGATACACTTTCTGATATATATACACTTATTCAGCGATCCATTAAGGAAGACGCACCGTTTTCAGTTAGAGACGGAGGCATTATTCTTGAGGGATATAATGCTGAGGTAGACCATTTACGTTCAATTATGACCGACGGTCACAGCTGGATAGAGAGTATTACACAGCAAGAGAGGGAAGCAACCGGCATCAAAACTCTCAAAATCAATTATAATAAAGTTTTCGGTTATTATATTGAAGTTACAAAATCCTTGATTGATCAGGTACCCGATAGATATATCAGAAAGCAGACGCTTTCTAACTGCGAAAGGTATATTACACAGGAATTGAAGGACGTTGAAGCAACGATTTTGGGTGCAGCAGATAAGGTTTGTACTCTTGAATATAATTTATTTCAGGAGATTCGTCAGCAAATTGCTAATGAAAGCGAAAGAATACGAAAAACTGCAAATCTTGTAGCAACTATTGATGTATATAATTCTCTGGCGACTGTAGCTGCTAAAAATAACTATATCAAACCTGAAATTGATGATAGCAACGTTATTGATATTAAGGATGGCAGACATCCAGTGGTTGAACAATTTGTAAAAGATACATATTTTGTACCCAATGACGTTTATCTTGACACAAATGCAAATAGATTGATGCTTATTACTGGTCCCAATATGGCCGGTAAATCCACATATATGCGTCAGGTCGCATTAATAGTGGTTATGGCACAAATCGGATCTTATGTACCTGCATCTGATGCGAGAATTGGTATTGTAGATAAAGTCTTCACCCGTGTTGGTGCTTCGGACGATCTTGCGTCAGGACAGTCAACCTTTATGCTTGAGATGAATGAAGTTGCTTACATTCTTCGAAATGCAACTCAGAAAAGCTTGATCATTTATGATGAAGTTGGACGCGGTACATCAACCTTTGACGGTATGAGCATAGCAAGGGCTATCATTGAATATACAAACGGCAAGAAGATCGGTGCTAAGACCTTGTTTGCAACTCATTATCACGAGCTTACTTCAATGGAGGATGAGTTTTCAGGAATCGTGAATTATAATATCGCTGCAAAAAAACGCGGTGATGACATAATCTTCTTAAGAAAGATAATCCGTGGTTCAACTGATGACAGCTACGGAATTGAGGTTGCAAAGCTTGCCGGATTACCCAATGACGTAATTAAGCGAGCAAAAGAGATACTTTCTACCGTTGAAAAAACATCTCGCAATCTTACTACATCAAATTCGAACGCAGTTGAGCAAATGGAGACACTTATTACGTTTGAAGAAATTACCGAGCAATCGGTAATTGACGATATCAAAAAAATCGATATTAACACTATGACGCCTGTTGAGGCAATGAACTTACTGTTTGAGTTGAATAATCGACTTAAATAGAGAGAGGAGATATTATGGGAAGAATAAATGTGCTGTCCTTCGCGGTTGCAAACCTAATTGCTGCCGGAGAGGTCGTAGACAGACCTGCTTCTGTTATTAAAGAATTACTTGAAAATTCTATCGACTCGGGAGCAAAACAGATTACCGTTGAAATAAAGAATGGCGGTATTACGTATATGCGTGTATCTGACAATGGCTGCGGTATTGAAGCAGACGATCTTCCCATTGCTATAAAACGTCACGCAACAAGCAAAATTAAAACCTCAGATGATCTTATGAAAATTCTTACTCTCGGATTCAGAGGTGAAGCTCTTGCTGCAATTGCTTCCGTATCTGACCTTCGCATTATTTCTAAAACAGATGATGCTACATACGGGGCTATGATCGAATCACACGGAGGGGAGATAACCGAGTATTCTGAACAAGCAGCTCGAAAAGGAACAACGGTTATAGTTGAGAATCTATTCGCTAACATTCCCGCAAGAAGAAAGTTTTTAAAGCGTGATGCAACCGAAGCAAGTGCAATTGCTACAATCATTGAGAAAATCGCATTTTCACATCCCGAGATTTCATTCAGATTCATTTCAGATGGAAATCTAAAACTTGAAACACCGGGGGACGGAAAACTCGAAAACGTAATCTATACCGTAATGGGTAAGCAAATGCAAAATGCTATGATATATGTTGATAGCGAAATCAACGATATCAGAGTGCAAGGATATATTGGCAGATCAGATGTTGTCAAATCTAACAGAAATTATCAAAATTTCTTTATTAATAACCGTTACATCAAGAGTAAGCTTGCTATAGCAGCTATTGAGCAGGCATATACATCTTATTTACCTCCTGAAAAATTTCCTTGTTGCGTATTGAACTTAATAATCAACCCTGCTACTGTAGATATTAACGTTCATCCAACTAAACTTGAGGTTAAATTTGCAAATGAAAAGCCGGTTTTCGAGGCAATATATCATACTGTAAAAACTGCCTTGGAGGAAAACACTACTCGACCTGAAATCCAAATTGGCAGTCGCAAGGATGAAACCTTTACACGTATCAGCTCTGAGCAATACCGCACTATTGCGGAGGCAAGATCTGTATCAAATGCATTTGCACCAATAGTTAATTCAAGAAGAGAAGAAAAAGTTGAGCAGCTTAATTATTCAGATATACCCGAATATGTACCTCAAGCTCAACAAATTGAAAAGCCGCAACCCAAGGAATCGGTCGAAGAACGGATTATTCCTGACGAAGCTCAGGCATTACACAATAAATATTCTGTGCTCTCTGATGATGAGCTTCAAAAGCTTACTCCTAAAGAGATACTCAATTTTTATATCAACTACATTACTCACATTAAAGATCCCAATGAAGAACTGATCGATTGGGATACTGTTGAGCAAGAGGAGTTAACTGCAAAAACAAATGTACAGCAAAGTGTCGTAATAACTGATAATTATGTATCGGAACCCATTCACCCATCGGTAATTCCCACATACAGAATTGTCGGTGAGGTGTTCAATTCATATCTTATCGTTGAAAAAAATGATAAAATGCTGATAATTGATAAACACGCGGCCCATGAAAGAATAATTTTTGAAAAAAATAAGGAAATGATGAAGTCTAAAGAACCTTCTTCACAGATTCTTATAACCCCAGTTGAAATAATGCTTACTTCTGCTGAAATAGCAGTTGTGAATGATTACTTCATCGAATTTGAAAAGCTTGGTTTTAAGCTGCAGACTAAAAAGTACAGTATTCTCATTTACTCAATTCCCACCGAACTTGCATCTTGTGACGTTCAAGATACAATATCAACTATGATAAATCGTATCAAGGACGGTCTCGGTAATGCAAAACTGACAAGAGATATTTTATTTGAAAAAGCACTTTATCAAGCATCCTGCAAAGCGGCTATAAAAGCTGGCAGAGAATACGTTGAAGCACATACCGATTGGATCATTGAGCAGCTTATGAAAATTCCGGACATAACATTCTGCCCACACGGAAGACCCGTTGCGATGGAGCTTTCAAAGCGAAATCTCGATTACCAATTTGAGAGAACATAATCCCTTATGAAAGGAAGAATAATGAGCAAAAATTTTGACTTACTGAAAACTGAAGGACGTGCAAGGCGAGGGGTTTTGCATACCGTTCACGGAGATATACAAACTCCCGTCTTTATGAATGTTGGTACGTGTGCGGCCATCAAAGGCGGCGTCTCAACTATGGATTTACGAGAATTAAAATGTCAGGTTGAGCTTTCTAATACATATCATCTTCACGTAAGACCGGGAGACAGACTTATTAAGGAAATGGGTGGAATACATAAATTCTTTAATTGGGACAAACCCGTTTTAACCGATAGCGGTGGATTTCAGGTGTTTTCACTCGCTTCACTCAGAAAGATAACAGAGGAGGGCGTACATTTTGCCTCCCACGTTGACGGAAGAAAGATTTTTATGGGACCTGAAGAAAGTATGCAGATTCAAACAAATCTTGCTTCTACAATTGCTATGGCATTTGATGAGTGCATTGAAAATCCCGCAGAGTACAAATATGTTCAGCAATCCTGCGACAGAACTACAAGATGGTTAGTTCGCTGCAAAGCAGAAATGGAACGTCTTAACTCGCTGCCTGATACAATTAATAAAAATCAGATGTTATTTGGTATAAATCAGGGAAGTACCTATGATGATCTCAGAATAAAGCATATGCAAGAAATTGCTGAGCTTGATCTTGACGGATATGCAATCGGTGGACTTGCCGTTGGTGAATCTACTGATGAAATGTATCGTATTATCGACGTAGTTGAACCGTATATGCCGACCGATAAGCCTCGTTATCTTATGGGTGTGGGTACACCACTCAACATTCTTGAGGCAGTGCACCGTGGAGTAGATTTCTTTGATTGTGTAATGCCTTCAAGAAATGCCCGTCACGGTAACCTATTCACTTGGCACGGACGTATGAACGTTATGAATGAACAATATGCCAAGGATCCTCGCCCCTTTGACGAGGGATGCGGTTGTCCTACCTGCAGAAACTATAGCAGATCATATATCAGACATCTTATAAAAGCAAAAGAAGCTCTCGGAATGCGTCTTGCAGTAGTGCATAATCTTTATTTCTACAACGAACTGACTGAGAAAATCAGAGAAGCACTTGACGGTGGATACTTTGAAGAATTCTATCAGAAATATCGCAATATTCTCGGTGAACGTCTTCACGATTAATTTGATTATCAAAAATTTAATAATAAAAATTCAATTTATATCTTTTATGGCAAACCAGCCATAAGGAAGAAAGGCAAAAAAATGAAAAACACAGAAAAAACAATGGACAAAGTAGTTGCGTTATGCAAAAATCGTGGATTTATTTTCCCCGGTTCGGAAATCTATGGTGGTCTTGCTAACACCTGGGACTACGGCCCTCTCGGTGTTGAGCTTAAGAACAACATAAAGAGAGCTTGGTGGAAGAAATTCGTTCAGGAAAACAAGTATAACGTTGGTCTTGATGCAGCGATCCTTATGAATCCTCAAACTTGGGTGGCTTCCGGACACCTTGCAGGATTTTCGGATCCTATGATGGACTGCCGTGAGTGTCACGAAAGATTCCGTGCTGATAAACTGATCGAGGATTGGTGCGATGAAACGGGATACACCCTTGATAAACCAATCGATGCTTTCTCACAGGCTGAACTCAAGGCATTTGTTGAAGAACATAATATTCCTTGTCCTACTTGCAAAAAACATAACTTTACTGATATTCGTCAGTTCAACCTTATGTTCAAAACCTTCCAGGGTGTTACCGAGGATTCAAAGAATACAGTTTATCTTCGTCCTGAAACAGCTCAGGGTATATTTACAAACTTTGCTAACGTGCAGAGAACCACACGTAAAAAATTGCCTTTTGGTATAGGTCAGATTGGTAAATCATTCAGAAATGAAATTACTCCCGGTAACTTTATCTTCCGTGTAAGAGAATTTGAGCAAATGGAGCTTGAATTCTTCTGTAAGCCCGGAACTGACCTTGAATGGTTCGCATATTGGAGAAACTTCTGTCATCAGTGGCTTCTTGATATTGGCCTTAAGGACGAAAATCTTCGCCTTCGTGACCACGATCCCGAGGAGCTTTGCTTCTATTCAAAGGCTACAACCGACTTCGAGTTTTTGTTCCCATTTGGTTGGGGTGAGCTTTGGGGGGTTGCAGACAGAACTGATTATGACCTTACTCAGCACCAGAACGAATCAAAAAAGGATCTCACATATTTTGATCCCGAAACTAACGAGAGATATACTCCTTATGTAATCGAACCCTCTCTCGGTGTTGAAAGAAGTGTTCTCGCAGTTCTTTGTGATGCTTATGATGAAGAAGTAATCGATGCAGAAAAGAACGATGCAAGAACAGTTCTTCGTATTCATCCTGCACTTGCTCCTGTCAAGGCTGCAATTCTTCCTCTTTCCAAAAAGCTTTCCGATAAAGCTGATGAAATCTATTGCGAGCTTTCAAAATATTTCAACGTTGAATTTGACGAAACAGGTTCAATAGGAAAGAGATACAGACGTCAGGATGAAATTGGAACTCCCTTGTGTATC
>JAZNWX010000283.1:0-1533 GCA_045593575.1 Eubacteriales bacterium
TGCTACGGCTTTGGAGATAGAATCAGATTTTTTTGAATAGTAACATTCCTTGTCTTTATAACCGAGTGCTTTACAGATGTTTGACATTGCTCGTGAAGCAATTGATAGCGCGGCATTCAGATTTGCTTCCGTGGGCAATTCGTTTTTCGGAGTATTCTTATGAATTTTATCACCTGAGAGGTATTTAGACCACTCGTAAAAATTCCAATAGCCCTCAGAATCGGGTAATCTTGGGATCAAACATTCAGCGTTACATTTGTTCAAGAATCCGTCGATCAGCAATGTCAGTGTGTCAAATTTTTCTCTGGCAAGAGATAAGTCTCCCGTGTTTTGTATGTATTCATCCATTTGCATAAAATACGCAAGGGTATAAAAGGGAATTGGATAATCAAGTCCCGCAGGATAACAGAGGGCAAGAATGCCGTCCTGCCTGACTCCGTATGAAATCAGGTCTAGATTAGCCCGAACAAAATCTGCGTTGTTATCTGTAAATGCCTTATACCCAGCAAGCATCTGATTTCTTGAATCAAGAGTATATAACGCTTGCTCTCTCCAAGGACAATCCTCGTAGTGTTCATGCATACAGCATTTAAGAGTATGCAGAGCGGTTTCCCATATTTTCTTTCTAACGGAAGCATTATTTCCTGTAAACTCTTTCTTCCGAACGTTTACGGGCAGTATTGTTGGATGAAACCTGAAGTTAATGAGCTCACACTCAACGTCTTCAATGAATATTTGAATATATCGTGCACCAAGCCTGCGTAGGACAGGGAAGTAGCGATTGTATCCAATACGTGAATCAATATCTATCGTGAATCTACGAGTACCTATCGCACAACGGCACATACCGTCAGTAATATGCTCGCCCCAACCGATAAAAGCCTTTGCTTGCTTCTTGGTAAAATATTCGATCTCAGGGAATCCAACGCATTCTTCGCCGATATCAAAAAGAAAATACTTGCCGGTGGCGTTTGCAAGATCGCAGTCAAGCTCAGCACTTTTCATCATTAAAGCACTATCACGGTTTTCGCAGAATCTATAATACCCATTTTTGATCAGCGTTGGATTCTTTGGCGTCTCAAGTTGAAGCTGCTTTGTCGGGCGAGGTCTGATAGATTTGATCTCAACGTCTATTTCAACTGCGCTTGAAAGCTCCTCTTCCGAGATATTACCGTTAAGGGAAAACCCTGCACCCATTTGTGATGTAATGATCTTGCATAGATGGGGTGTGTATTCCGGTGCTGGACGAGCGAGAGTGTCAGCTGACGATGAATAAATCAACGATCCGTTCTCAAACACGCAAAAGGCAAGGTAAGCTTTTGTTGCAACGTGAGTCTGTGAATCTATTCCGGAATGCCATACGGAAATTTTTAATTCGCTGTTATTTTTCGCAACAAACGAAATGTCATCAAAAACCGGAGTATCGGGATAGTGTGCATACTGCCCGAACGATATAAGTTTCCCGTCAAGATAGACGGCTCTGTCGGTATCGCAGACAATTCTCAAGACATAAAGATGTTTGTCTAATAATTC
>JAZNWX010000284.1:0-2662 GCA_045593575.1 Eubacteriales bacterium
GTGCTATATCAAGGTAATAATTCTCTTTTGAAATTCTGTCCATTCTGTTACCTCATTTCAAGTAAACATATCTATACATAGTACATTATAAATTAATTCAGGAATAAAATCAAGAGGTTTTATGAATTTTGATGATAAAAACACAAAAAGAGAGATAAATCTCCCTTTTTGCAAAACATTCATATAATTTATAATCAAAGAATTTTGCTTAAAAATTCTTTAAGTCGTGGGTGAGTAGGATTGTTGAATATCTCCTCCGGTGTACCGTCAGCTGCAATATTGCCATTATTCATAAATATAACTCTGCTTGCAACCTCGCGAGCAAAACCCATTTCGTGAGTAACTATCACCATTGTCATCTTTTCTTTCGCAAGTGAACGCATAAGATCGAGCACCTCACCAACCATTTCGGGATCGAGTGCACTTGTGGGTTCGTCAAAAAGAATTACTTTCGGTTCCATCGCAAGAGCACGCACAATTGCAATTCTCTGCTTTTGTCCGCCCGAAAGAGTTGACGGATAAGCATTAGCTTTGTCTTCAAGTCCTATTCTCTTTAAAAGAGACATTGCTTTTTCATTAAAATGAGCTGTTATTTCTTTTTTGCTCATTCCCTCTTTTCTCATTTTCTTGCCGTGAATTTCTAATGGGGCAAGAGTTATATTTTCAAGAACGGTTTTATTATTGAAAAGGTTAAAATTCTGAAAAACCATTCCCATATTCTGACGGTGAATATTTATATCCACCTTAACATCGGCAATATTTACTCCATCAAACATTATTATTCCATCATCAGCATCCTCAAGGCAATTAATACAACGAATAAAGGTAGATTTGCCGGAGCCGGAAGGCCCAATAATTGCAACCTGCTCTCCTTCGCGAATTGTTGTGGTTATGCCCGTAAGAACGTCTTTTCCGTCAAATTTCTTGCACAGGTTTTTAATTTCTATCACTTTTCGCAAATCTCCTTTCCAATAGTTTTATTCCCAAGCTAATAATCAAAACAAGCACAATATATATAAGTCCCATCATAATATACGGAACCATACTGTCATATTTCACCATACCGATATCTACAAGTACTTTATATAGGTCATATACCGCAATAAAGCTGAGGACGGAGGTTTCTTTAATAAGCGAAATAAACTCATTACCAAGTGTGGGAAGAATATTCTTTATTGCCTGTGGCACTACAATTTTTATCATTGTAGTTGAATAGGTCATTCCGAGAGCACGTCCTGCCTCCATTTGTCCTTTATCAACAGAATTAAGCCCGCCCCTCATTATCTCGCTGACGTAAGCACTGCTGTTCATTCCGAAAACTATCATTCCTACACTCAACGCTTCCATTTGCACGTTAAGTGATGGTATTATTACGTAATATGCAATCAGTAGCTGTGCAACGATGGGTGTACCACGGAATATCAGCGTATAGAATGAACAAATTTTATCAAGAATTCTGTAGATCAGCTTGTATTTGGGTGCAACTCTGATAACTGCTATAAGTGTTCCAATAATAATTCCTATGATTAATCCAACGATGGCAACCTGAATAGTGTTAAACAGTCCCTTCAGAAGTATTTGCCAATAGTATTCATTTGATAGAGTTTCAAAAAAGTTTTTAAACTTAGCAGACCAGGTGGATTCCTCCTGAACGTTCATAGCATTCACTATATAATTAGCGGGAGCTTCATCAAGAATTACTGCGTAAATATTACCGTTCATCAAATCGGTAATTGCTGTTTGTGCATTGGCATAGGCATTTCCGTTGATGTTTTCAAATCCATTGAACCCAAAGGATTCATCTCCGTTAATATAAAGCGATCCTGTTGTAGCACTCTGATAACCGATTTTTTCATAATCAAGTGACGAAAGGACATTTTCTATATCGGTTGCTGTCTTACAGTTATCGAAATCGGTATTTGATGACAAAACTACAAGCTTTTGTGATGCTTTATAATATGGCTCGGTAAAGTCATACATCTCTTTTCTTTCTTCACTGATTGTAATTCCCGCCATTCCCACATCGGCATAGCCCGAATCTATCTGAACGAATATGTCCTCAAATAAGCCCATATTTTTGATTACAAGCTCAAGTCCGCGTGATTTGGCATAAGCGGCTGCTATTTCAATATCAAGTCCATATATCAAGCCGTCCTCTTTAGTATATTCAAACGGCTCAAAGGGACAGTTCGTTACAACAATCAGGTTTTTCTCTGTATTCTGCACATCGTCACTGGATATGGGATAGCCTGTTTTTTCTCCCTTTCCCTCAAAGTATTTTGAAACAAGGGTTACAAATTCGCCACTGCTTTTTATGTCATTCATAAAAGCATTTATATCTTCCACAAGTGTAAGATTATTTTTTTGACAAACAAAGGCATAATCCTCGTTAGTTAAGCTGATCTCTATTATTTTAACTATGTCTGTATCTTCACGATTTGAGCAAGAAACCGTGCCAAGAGCAAACATCAAAATAACCAAAAAAATTACAAAATTTGATAAATATTTTTTCATTCTTCTCTCCATTAATTATCAAAACATATAAACCTTAGTGATTATACTAAATAATTATTCGTTTGTCAAGATGTTTTATGAAAATTTATTCAGTTTTTTTGCAATATATGAATATTTTTTATTTTCTCTGCATATTTATGCATTTTAT
>JAZNWX010000285.1:0-2492 GCA_045593575.1 Eubacteriales bacterium
CCGACCATAGCCGCGCCCATATCGCCGTCGATCTCCTGGCGAGGAACGAGAGCCGCAACGGAGTCGACTACAACGACGTCGATAGCACCCGAACGAACGGGAGCCTCAGTGATCTCAAGCGCATCCTCACCGCAATCGGGCTGGGACACGAGCAATTCATTGATATTTACGCCCAGTGCCTTTGCGTAAACGGGATCGAGTGCGTGCTCTGCATCGATAAATGCCGCTTCTCCGCCCTCTTTTTGTACCTCTGCAATTATGTGAAGTGCAACGGTTGTTTTACCCGAAGATTCAGGACCAAAAATTTCAATTATTCTTCCTCTCGGAACACCGCCTATTCCAAGTGCAAAGTCAAGTGCAAGAGAGCCGGTGTGAACCGCCTGAACCTCCATTTTTGTATTTTCACCAAGCTTCATAACAGCACCAGCACCAAAATCTCTTTCGAGCTGTGCAAGAGCTGTATTATGCGCCTTTTTGCGAGCCGCTTTATCGTCAATAGGTGCAATTTTGGGTGTTGCTGCTTTTTTTGTTGCCATAGTTATATCCTCCAAAAACTAATCAAATTTAATTTACGTGCCCATTATACACCCTATTTTATCATTTGTCAAGACATTTTTTCTTAAATCGGAAATATTTTTTTATGTTTTTTCATTTTTTCTTGCATTTTTCCGTTTTCGGAATTACATTTTGACGTTTTTGGGGATTTTCATACAAAAAAAGAAAAGCCCTGCCAAGAGCTTTTATTACATAATTTTGCAAATCAAGGGTACATTAATTACGAATATCCTTTCAGGAGTTGATACTATGTTTAACGAATTTTTAGCAGATATAAATTTTTTGGTCGGATTTGTTTTGTTTCTATGTTACTCATATCAGATATTTTATACTATTGTTCCCTTTGCCATAAGGGCACAAAGGCACCGTCAGCCAATAAAAAAGCATAAAATTGCCATACTTATTGCCGCAAGGAATGAGGAAAAGGTTATAGGCGAGCTTTTACATTCAATATCCGAGCAGGATTACGACAAGGATTACCTTCGCACTGTGGTGATCGCAGACAATTGCACCGACAGTACAGCCGAAATAGCACGGTCAAACGGAGCAACCGTTTTTGAAAGATTTAACAAAGAGAATATCGGCAAGGGATATGCACTCGATTTCGCGATAGATAATCTTCGTAAAAGCGGTGAGCTTGAGAAAATTGACGGTGTTATCGTGCTTGATGCAGACAACATCCTGACAAAAAACTACGTCACCGAGATGAACAAAACCTACTCCGACGGTTACGAATCCTTTACCAGCTACAGAAATTCAAAAAACTACGGTGACAACTGGATAAGTGCAGGATACGGGCTGTGGTATATCAGGGAATCAAAATTTCTTCACTACGCAAGAATGCTGCTCGGTTCATCGTGTGCTATTTCAGGCACGGGATTTTTTGTCAGTAAAAAGCTGCTTGATAAGTTCAACGGTTGGAAATTCTATCTTTTGACAGAGGATATAGAGTTTTCAATTTTTGCAATCATCAACGGTGTTAAAATCGGCTGCTCCATAAACGCTGAGCTGTTTGACGAGCAGCCAATCACCTTCAAGCAATCCTACAAGCAAAGATTACGCTGGTCAAAGGGATTCTTTCAGGTGTGGAAAAAGCACGGCAAAGATTTGATAAAAGGTATTTTCAAGCATCGGAAATTCGCCTTTTTCGATATGACAATGAATATTATGCCTGCGTTTATTCTGACAGTCGCCCTCCTCTCAACAAGTATAAGTGCAATAACTTTTGGAATTTTCGGAATAGGAAACCCGGCTCCCGTTGTGGAGAGCTTGCTCGGATATATCGGCTTCACTTATTCGATAATGTTGCTTATGGGATTAATAACTATAATCAGCGAGTGGAAAAAAATTCACGCAAGTGCAGGCAGAAAAATCGGTTATCTCTTCCTTTTCCCGATTTTTATGTACACTTATATTCCAATATCAGTCATCGCACTTTTCAAAAAGGTTACCTGGGAGCCGATTCATCACACTCGCTCGCGCTCGCTTGACGAGGTTACGGGCAAAAAATGAAAGCTGTTATTATTTCACTTATCATTGCTACCCTCTCGCGAATGGGGGTAGGAGGCGGCGGTCTTTTAGTGATTTATCTCACCATTTTCGAGGGTACGGATCAGATTGTTGCTCAAGGAATCAATCTCTGCTTTTTCATTGCCTGTGCCATCGCTTCGACAGTGTACAATGTCAAAAAGAAGAAAATAGCTTTCAAAACCACTCTTATTTTGAGTGCTTCGGGCATCATTTTTTCAATTCTCGGATCGTTGGTTGCGGGAGTAATTGATGCAAATATTCTAAGAAAGCTATTCGGAATAATGTTAATTTCGGGTGGTACAAGCTCTCTTTTTTCTGCTAAAAGAAACAAAATAAAAATATATAATTAATGTAATATTAACAAAAAAATTCAAAAAAATTTCAAAAAACTATTTACAAAATGCTTT
>JAZNWX010000286.1:0-3602 GCA_045593575.1 Eubacteriales bacterium
ACTTAGCTCGGGCTTTGTAGCCATAAGTGTCTTGTACTGAACTGCCTTCATACCGCCGATGTAACCGGAGTGATGGTAGTAGTACTTCTGCTCAAGCTTTCTGCCTGTGAGAACTGCCTTGTCTGCGTTGATGATGATTACGAATTCACCACAGTCAGCGTGAGGTGTGAATTCAGGACGGTGCTTACCGCGAAGGATGTTAGCAGCAGCAACTGCTGTTCTACCCATGGGCTTATTAGCAGCGTCTATAACATACCATTTTCTTTCAATGGTATTTGCGTTTGCAAAATAAGTTGACATTAATAAATTCCTCCAAATCGAATTTGTGTTATAATTTTTAACCTTGCACATTATAACACTTCTATTCCCCTTTGTCAATACCTTTTTGAAAACTTTTTTCATTATTTTAATTTATCTTATCACTATCTCTTTTTTTCTCGTTTTTTTATATAAAAAGCTCTTTTTTTCTCATTTGCGTTTTTGAAAAAATTTAGAATATTTTTTCTCAAATCACAATATTTTAGTATAAATAAGCTTAAAAGAGAGGAAAAATCAATGAACAACAACTTTTTTTCACCCGAGGGCAGCTTGATATATACTCAAGAAAACCTATCCTACATATCCTGTTTGTCGGGGCTTGAGCGTGCTATGCGTGAAAACAAAATACTCGAAGCCACCGCCACTATGTGTGATAATGACCTTAATCTTCACGTCGATCTTTGCGGAATTGAAGGAATTATACCCAAAAATGAGTGTGTACTGACACAAAACGGTGAGCCGCCCAAGGACATTGCAATAATAACAAGGGTGGGTAAACCCGTTTGCTTTAAAGTGATCGCTCTTGAGTCGAAAAATGATACCTTTGTCGCTATTCTTTCACGCAGGGCCGCACAAACGGAAAGCAGAACGTACTATCTCTCATCGCTCATTCCGGGAGACATAATTGATGCAACGGTTACTCATCTTGACACATTTGGTGCCTTTCTCGACATCGGTTGCGGTAACATTTCCCTTTTATCTATCGATTGCATTTCAATTTCACGAATTGGGCACCCCTCTGACCGTCTTTTTGTCGGTCAGAAGCTTAAGGTGGTTGTGAAAGCAAATGATGTTGAAAATGAACGCCTATACGTTACACTCAAGGAGCTTCTTGGCACGTGGGAGGAAAACGCGTTGGATTTTTCCGTCGGTCAGACAGTTTCGGGAATTGTTCGCAGTATAGAAAGCTACGGAGTGTTCGTTGAGCTATCTCCAAATCTTGCAGGTCTTGCTGAGCTAAGAGAAGATCGCAAGATCTTTTCAGAGCTTCGTGCGGGCGACAGAGTGTCCGTCTATATAAAGAGCATCATTCCCGAAAAAATGAAAATTAAGCTCGTTCTGATTGATCTAAGCTCCGACACAAGCTCTGCAAAGCAAATAAAATACTACATCGACACATCCAAAACATCACATCTTAATGAATGGCGTTATTCACCTGATTATTGCTCCAAGATTGTTGGCACGGTTTTTGAATAAAGGATTGACTTTTCTGTTATTTTTGCTATAATATATAAGGTATATCAACAATAACAGAGGAAAATATGAATCACAAAGAACTGTTTTTGAAAACGAGCGTATGGCGACTCTTTTTTATGGCGGCAATTCCGGGTGCTATCAGTATGCTCGCTTCAGCTCTCTACGGTCTGTTTGACGGTATTTTCGTAGGACAGATACTTGGAGATACGGCTTTTGCTGCGATAAACCTTGCATTTCCCTTCGTAATAATAAATTTTGCAATTTCAGACCTCATCGCAGTTGGTTCTGCAGTGCCAATTTCAATTGCCCTTGGCAGACAGGAAGAAAAAGAAGCAAATAATATATTTACCTGTGCTCTCTTTATGATAATGGGTGCAGGCATAGTTATGGGCACTCTATTATATTTCGGCTCGCCCTATCTTCTTGCATTTCTTGATGCGAGCGAGGAAGCACAGCGACTTGCGGTGCAGTATATACGTGTATATGCACTTTTCTCTCCCCTTATCACAGGCGGCTTTGCACTTGACAATTATTTGAGAATCTCGGGAAAGACAAAATTCGGAATGTGGTTAAGCATCACAGTAAGTATTGTGACCGCACTCCTTGAATTCGTTTTCTTATTTGTATTAAAGCTCGATATTTGGGGAGCTGCCCTTGCAAGTTGTTTATCAATGTTTGCATACGTATTCGTGGCTTTTTTGCCTTTTGCACTTGGCAAATTCACTTTACATCTTACGAAACCCAAATTTTCTATACAAACAACAAAGCAAATTATAAAATGCGGAATGCCCGTTTTTCTTAATAACGTTTCGGGCAGAATAACTGCAATAGCGATGAATAAGGCACTTGTAAATTTTGGCGGTGACCCTGCGGTTGCTATCTACGGAATACAGATGTATCTTGGCGAGGTGTTGAATCCCGTTATTTACGGTATTTGTGACTCCACACAACCCGCAATAGGATACAACTGGGGAGCAAGACGTCTTGACAGAGTTAAAAAGCTCGCAAAATGCATCTTTTCCGCAAGTGCAATAGTGAGTATCATCTCATTCCTTGCAATGTGGTTTATCCCCGAAATTCTTATTTCCCTTTTCACGACAAGCACTGATACAGCATTTCTTAATGAAGCTACAAAAGCACTTAAAATTTTCGCTATATCAAAGCTCTTCTTCTGGTTTGCATTTGCGACACAGAGCTACATGACTGCGGTTGAAAAATCATTCTATGCGACTCTTATTTCCGTTGGTTCTGCATTCATCTTCCCAATGCTATTCATTTTTGCACTCAATTCATTAGGGCTTACAGGACTTTGGCTCAATGCACCTCTCACAATGGGAGCTTGTTGCATTATATCACTGATTCTTCTTATTCTTTTCTCTAAGGAAATGAAGAAAAAAGAAAATTTAGAGTAAATTGAACTTAAATAATAAAATAATGCCCCGCATATTGCAGGGCATTTTATTATTTACTCAATAAATTTTCAATTTCTTTTCTTTGATCATTTGTATAATCGTAAATAGTTGATTTGAACCATTTTTCTTCTACAAAATCCTCTTTGAATGCATCCATTATATTTTCAGCGATTCTAAATTGCAATCTTGCCTTTTCGATTTCACCGTTTTCTTTTAAATGTTTGCCTATGATAATCAACATATTTATTAGATCTTCGGCAGATATATTTTTTTGCTTTTGTGCCGCTTCATAGCTATCTTCCCCACTTAAAAGAGATGCCATAAGTTCCAATTTTGTAAAATAAATTTCCGGTATGATTTCAAGAGTGGGCTTGACTAAATCATTCTGACCATTTTTCTTGTAGCACATTGCAAGAATTCTGCAAGCATCATATTTAACGGCATCATCTTTGACAGATTCTATAAGTGTTTTGCAAAGTGTTATAGTATCATCTATCTTTTCTTGAAAATACAACGAATATAACAAATTATTTAATATGATTTCATTTCCGGGAAATCTCTGCAATCCCTCTCGCAAAATAGCTTCCGATTTGGGAGTATCGGTAAAGCGATATTTATATGCTTCATAACATATTTCATCTATCTGTTTTTCCATTTCAAATATATTGAAATCAA
>JAZNWX010000287.1:0-2793 GCA_045593575.1 Eubacteriales bacterium
TGGCTTTATTTATATAAATAAAAACATAGAAAGGAAAAGAACTATGAAAAAAAGAAAAATCGTAGTAGTAGCATTCTTGCTTATCGCAGTGCTTCTCCTCGGTGTTGGTTATGCTGCAGTTACCGACACACTTACAATCATTGGTAATGCTCATATCGATATGGGCCAGGTTGAAACCACCTTTGATCAGAACATCTATTTTTCCGCTGCTGCAGCTACAAGCTCAACAGGTACAGGTACTACTGATGACGTAGCAAGCTTTACACCCGATGATGCAACATTTACAGCTAACAAGCTCGCTATCGTTGGTGAAAAATCCGTATTTACATTTACCATCACAAATGACGGTAATGTTGATGCTGTTATTTCCGTAAACGCTACAAAGCTTTCCGGAGACACTAACCCCAGTAACTCCAATACAGAAAAATTTACTGTAACATATGCATATCCTGAGGGTATGACAGTTGCTAAAGACGGTGGCACAATCACAGTTGTTGTTACAGTAGAGGTTGCTAATCCTGTTACAACTGCTACAAGTGCAACATTCGGTATTGAGTTTACAGCAACATCTGAGTAATAATTTTACTTATTTAGCACAAGTTGCTGATTAATTGATCAAGGAGGACGGCAATGACTGATAGAAAAGTAAATCTGATTGCTTCGGTAAGCCTTTTTGCCGCCCTCCTGTTGATTCTATTGTTGCCGATGGAAGAGAGCGGAAGAATAATTGCAGCAATTCTTCTGCTTCTTGCGGCGATAATAATGCCCCGATTTATTAAAAAAAGATCCATTCTTTCCATTCATAAAAAGCAGGTGTTGCTGATTATCACGGCAATTGCGCTTCTTTATGTTATGTTTTTCTATTTGTCAGGACTTGAATTCGGATTTTACAGAAATCCCTATAGACTGACAGCCAGCAATTTTTGGAGATTCTTTTTGCCGATAGCAGTAATCATCGTTGCCACTGAAAGGGTGAGATACGTGCTTATGGCACAAAAGGAATTTCTGACAAGGGCACTTTGCTACGTTTCCTGCGTTATTGCGGACGTGCTTATCTGCTCCAATATCCCTTCAGTAACTTCTTTTAACTTATTTATGGATGTAGTTGCAGGAACCTTCTTTCCCGCACTTTTATCCAATCTTTTATACAACTATCTTACAAAGCGATACGGGATGTATCCCAATATCGTTTTCAGGTTGATAACGATTCTTCACGCATATACGTTTTATGTAAGCTCTTTGATTGGGGAATCGCTTATAAATCTTATCAAGCTTTTTCTTCCCATTGTAACCTATCTCTTTATAGATGCTCTCTATGAGAAAAAGGTTAGATACGCGCTTGGCAATAAATCGCGCTTGTGGAAGATTTCCTCTGCCATTCTGACTGTCATAGTTGTGATAATTATGGTCGGCACGGTAATGCTTGTTTCAAATCAGTTCAGATACGGCGCACTTGTTATCGCTACCGATTCAATGACGGGCGAGCTTAACAAGGGTGATATCGTTTTCTTTGAAAGATATGAAGAGCAGCCGATAGTAGAAGGTCAGGTCATTGTTTTTGAAAAGAGTAACTCTATGATTGTGCATAGGGTTATTGATATAGAAATTATCAACGGTGTTGCCCGCTACTATACCAAGGGTGATGCCAACGAAGACCGCGATGCAGGATTTATCACGGATGCTGACATCGTGGGAGTAACAGAGTTAAAGCTGCCCTATTTTGGGTACCCAACCCTTTGGATGAGGGGACTATTCGAACGCTAAAGAAAGGAGAGCCATATGTCTGAGCTTGAAATTCAAAGACGACAAGAGTATAAACGTAATCGAAAAAAATGGATGCTCATTCAGTTGACCGCCAGTATTCTTTTAGCAGTAATTTCTCTTGGTTTGTTTATTGGTTATAACCAAATGAACAAAACTCAATACATTGAGTACAAAGAGCAGGGAAGTGTTGACTATAAGGTTCACTATTCCGAGAACGATTTTTTTGAAGATGAGTGGATAGATAAGGATAAGTCCTATGTTTCATCCCTTACAGACGGAATTAAAGCTGATTTTGCGTACATTATGAAAACAGGTGCGAATATGAGCTTTAACTATACTTATCAGATAGATGCACAGCTCTTGATCACAAAGAAGGATACGGGCGCACCGTATTACACTCTTGAGGAGAATATCTTGCCGCAAAAATCCGTTTCTGTGAAGAACGGTACTGCACTTAAGATCAATGAGGGTGTATATATTGACTATAAGAAATACGATGATATTGCAAGAGGCTTTGTTGACACTTACGATAAGAATGCAAATTGCGTTCTTGTTGTTACTCTTAAAGTTGACGTTTTAAGTGAACACGCAAACTTTGATGAGCAGATGAACAATAATTATACCACCGCAATCAACATTCCGATGGCGGAGGATAATTTCAATATTACAAGAACATCGGCTTCCCCCGAAAACGAAACTAAGCTCTTTGAGTTCAGTAGCATTGCAAACAGAGAGGTACTTCTTGTTCTGGCTATTATCTCTGCTGTTCTTGCAGTTATCGTAGCAATATTGCTTGTGGTGTTTATGCACCTCACAAAGAACGAAGACGTTACGTACGCTGCCGCAGTTAACAGAATTCTTAAATCCTATGACTCTTATATCCAAAGAATCAACGGTGAGTTTGACTGCGAAGGATATCAGATGGTTGAGATTAAAACCTTTAACGAAATGCTTGGCATTCGTGATACAATTCAATCTCCCATTCTCGTTTCTGAAAACAGAGACGAAACAAGTCGGATCGTAGCCATG
>JAZNWX010000288.1:0-11494 GCA_045593575.1 Eubacteriales bacterium
CTCCGACTTCAGGCAGCTGATTTTTATCAGCTGCCTTTTTTATAGTTATGTAGCGTTGAAATAACAAATTTCGTAAAAATTATTGATAAACTACCCAAACTGTGCTATAATGTTATAAGTTACTATCCGGGAGGCGTATTGCATTATGAAAATAGTAATTATCGGTCTTGGTACCATTGGAAAAACTATACTTAAAAACTTGGCTCACGAGGATCACAGCATTACAATCATCGACGAGAACAAGGATAAAATAGAAAATCTAATTGAAAAATATGACGTTTCGGGCGTTGTCGGTAACGGTGCCTGCCTCGATATTCAAAAAGAAGCGGGCGTCAATGATGCAGACCTTGCCATCGTTTTGACTAACAGCGACGAGCTGAACGTTTTCGCCTGCCTCGTTGCAAAGAAAATCGGAGTTAAAAACACTATCGCACGTGTCAGAAATCCCGATTACCGCAATCAGATTATGTCGATGAAGGACGAGCTTGGTATTTCTATGATCGTTAATCCCGAAAAGGATACCGCAACTGAAATTTTCAATCTCATCAACATTCCCTCCATCGCCCAGGTTGAACGCTTTGCCAAGGGCAGAGTGTGGCTGGTTGAGATTATTGCCGAAAAAGGCTGCGGTCTGGTCGGCGAAACACTTATTTCCCTTGGTAAAAAGCTCAAAACCAAGGTTCTTATCTGTGCAGTTCAAAGAGGAAAGGACGTCACCATTCCCTCAGGTAATTTCCTTATCGAAGAGGGCGACAGAATTCACCTCACCGCAGATGCAAAGTCCTTGCGTGACTTTCTTGCTGAAGTAAATCTCATCACTTCCCCACTTAAAAATATTATGATCGTTGGCGGCAGCAAGATAGGTTATTACCTTGCAGACGATCTCTCCAAAAAGAAGTATAAAATCAAGCTCATCGAAAATAACAGAGAAGTTGCAGAGGATTTTGCGGAAACCTTGCCAAACATCACAGTAATTCACGGTAACGGTACGCAGCACGACCTCCTGATTGAAGAAGGTATTGAGGCGATGGATGCCTTTGTTGCTCTCACCGATATCGATGAGGAAAATATGGTTGTGTCTATGTTCGCAAAGAAAATGAAGGTTAAAAAAACCATCACTCAAATTAAGAGCGACGAGCTTTTCGGTATGCTCGACGAGCTTGGCATCAACAACAACGTTTCTCCCAAAAATATCGTTGCAAATCGTATTATCAGCTACATCCGTGCTATTGCAAACACAAGGGGCAGTAACGTTCTTACCCTCTATCGTTTGGTTAATAATCAGGTTGAAGCACTTGAATTCTATGCAAAGAAGCAGGAGAGCATTTATAATAAGCCGCTTAAAGAATTAAAGGTAAAGGATAATTGTCTTATCGCTTGTATTATCAGAGATAACGAGGTTATTATTCCCAACGGTAACGATTGCATTAAGCTTGGCGATAACGTAATCGTTGTAACCACGCACAAAAACTTTGATGACCTGATGGACATTATCGAATAGGTGGCGTATGAATTACAAAAAGCTTGGTAAAATTCTTGGCAAGATTATGATTTTTGAGGCGATTTTTATGCTCGCTCCGCTTGCCGTATCCATTATTTATAAAGAGGGACTTAGGCATATTCTTGCATTTTTCGTTCCGATTGTAATGTTAGCAGCACTCGGATTTTTGATGCAACTTCCAAAGCCCAAAAGAGATATTCTCTATCAAAAGGAGGGCTTTGCCCTGACAGCTATGGTTTGGATAGTGATGACGCTGTTCGGTGCAATTCCCTTTGTTATCAATCAGGATATTCCAAACTATATCGATGCCTGCTTTGAGATTATGTCCGGATTTACGACAACCGGATCAAGCATTATCACCGATATAACCACCATCTCACACTCATCGCTGTTTTGGAGAAGCTTTTCTCACTGGATAGGAGGTATGGGGATTCTCGTATTCGTTTTGATTTTTATTCCCGAAAGTGATGACGGATCTTCAATGCATCTGCTCAGAGCAGAAAGCCCCGGGCCCCAGGTCGGTAAAATAGTTTCAAAAATGAAGGTGACTGCAAGAATTCTCTATCTCATTTATCTTGGACTTACTGTTCTTGAGGTTATCGTCCTGATGTTCGACAAGCCCATTCCCGGATATGAAGGAGAGCAATTTTTCTTCAGCTTGCTCACCGCCTTTGGATGTGCGGGCACCGGTGGTTTCGGTTTTATTCCCGGAAGTATGGAGCTGTTCTCTCCCTTCTCGCAGTACGTAATGTCAGTATTCCTCATTCTTTTCGGAATAAACTTCAGCTTATATTATCTGATACTGATTGGAAAAATAAAGCAGGTTCTTAAAAGTGAGGAGCTTAAGTCATACTTACTTATGGTTGGCACAGCGGTTTTACTCGTATTTATTTCACTTGTTGGTAAATTTGAGGCATTCTCGCAAACCTACACTACTGAAGAAGCATTCAGACATTCTCTTTTCCAGGTGGCATCCCTGGTCACCACGACAGGTTTTTCAACAACCGACTACAATGTGTGGCCAATACTTGCAAGAACAACCTTTATCGTGCTGATGTTTATCGGAGGAATGGCGGGCTCCACCGCAGGTGGCATAAAGGTTTCACGTATAGTTATTGCAGTAAAGGGTGCACACGCAAACATCAGAAAGCTCATCAATCCCCGTTACGTTGCCAAAACTAAATTCGAGGGAAAAACACTTGAGGAGCGAACAATAAATGACGTTTTTGCATATACCACCCTGTATTTCTTCATATTTGTAATAGTAATACTTCTTCTCTCCTTCGACCCTATAAACGGACAGGCGATTACTATTATCTCGGATGCGGGAACGTATACCGAAAAACACGGATTTTTCAGTAATTTATCTGCCGCACTTGCTTGTATGTCAAATATAGGCCCCGGATTTGAGGCCGTTGGGGCTTACGCAAGCTATGCTGAATACAGCGACTTTTCAAAGGTGCTGCTCACGTTTATTATGATGCTTGGCAGACTTGAAATTCTTCCCGTGTTGATTTTATTCCATCCAAGAACTTGGAAAAAAACTTAAAATAAAAAAGAAGCACACCTAAAGGGTTGTATTCTTAAGGACAGTTTTTGAAATCCAATAGAATATATTACCTACCGACAGGAGGACAGAGGATGCTTTACGCTCTCTGTCCTCTTTGTATACCTATCGGATAGCGAAAAGAGCCTCCCTTGTGTAAAGGGAGGTGGCACGGCTTGCCGTGACGGAGGGATTGAAAATGTTAGATTTAAAAAAACAATCCCTCAGCCGCCTACGGCGTCAGCTCCCTTTGCACAAGGGAGCCTTTTTAGTACACCTATAACTTATCAATTTTCCTGACAAGCACTGCATTTGTGTGCACAAATGCAAAAAATACGGCATACCTCTTTCGAGATACACCGTATTCTTGCAAAACTGTCCTTTAGGGTGTGCTTCTTTTTTTATTTCATCAATTCATCCGTTATTCTGATAATCTCGGGAGCAATCTTCTTGCGTTCATTCTTGGTAACCTCGCTGTAAACGGGATAAGCCGCCACAACAAGAGCAATTCCAACCACTCCAAGAACTATACCAACAACCAAAGCAGTTTGAATACTAAAACCGATAAATGCAGCAAAATCAGTCATTATCAGGCTCATTCCAATGCCGAGAATCAATGCACCCAAAATTCCAAAAACAAGTGCGGCTACACTCGCCTTTTTTGTGACCTTATTATCAAGTGCACGAAGCTTTTCAATGCTTGTAAGCTCCTTTTTTTCGGGAGCAGTATATTTTTCGCGTATCTGCTTGATTTCTGCCTGCTCCTTCGCAGAATAAGTAAATTCAAATGTATTATTATTTTCTGTCATTGTTGTTTTCCTTTATTTCATTAATTTTATTTGTTGATTCTACTATCATAAAGCTCGATAATCCAATAACAATCAGGCAAATTCCTGCTCCCGTCGCCGCTATCATTACGCGTTTTTCACCGAGAGGCATATCTCCGCCGAATGTACTCAACATAGCAGTTTCAAGCGAAAGCATTGAAACAAGTGCTGCGGCCAGCTTTATCATTTTGACCGAATTGATTATCGGGCTGTTATATTTTCTGTATTTTATAAGATCTATTATCGCTACCGTTATATGATAGAAGGAATAAGCTGCCATAACGTATATGAGCATTCCGACATAGGTAAATCCCTTGTCCTGATACATCATCATAAGAACAACTCCCGAAAGAGAGAGGTTGATCAGTGTCAGAACCGCTGCACACAAGTGCGCCCTTTGCCATTCCCCAAGCATATTCTCACCAATGGTATGCTTTCTTGTAAACTGTGCCAAAAGAATTCTCATAAGAGTGAGAGTTGAATAATAAAAAGCAAGGATAAAAAACCAATTTGTTTTAAAAACAAAACCGTAAAGAATATTCAAAGCAATATTTGCTACGTTCATAATCAAAGCAAAATATAGGGTAATATGAGTTTTAAAATCTATATCACTAATATAACGGCTGCCATATTTTGTGCCGATAATTTTGCTTTTTGCTGATTTGAAAATCCTTGAACCTTGCTTAGCAAAAAAGACGCTGTATACGCATAGTGCATAAAAGGATACTCCATACATCACATAAAGTATTGGATTATCTGCAAAGCCCGTTATTATTGCCGCAGCCATGCCGATAACACTGATAACGGCAATCAAAATCTTGATCCAAAGCGACGGGAAAATAATTTTTTTGCAAATTCTCTTGAACTTATCCATTATTCTTCCTCATTCTCACGGTAAAGGTAGTTCCCTCTCCCTGTCGGCTCTCAACGGAGATAGTATTGTTAGTAATATCGACCACCTTCTTAACAAGGGCAAGTCCCAGTCCGTTTCCCTCAGTAGCACGCGAGGAATCCGCCTGATAGAACTTATCAAAAATATGCTTGCCAACCTCTCGCGACATTCCGCAGCCGGTGTCGCTGATTCTAATTGTAGCGTGATTATCGCTTGCCTTCACTGACACTGAAACGGTACCGCCCTCATCGGTGAATTTTATTGCATTTGAAATTAGATTGTTCCACACAATGCTCATCATTTCACTATCCGAGCAAACGAATATTCCATCGTCAATATCAGTTTGAATATCAATTTTCTTTTTCTCCCACAAATCCTCAAATTGGAGCATACATTCACAAATCTGTTGTGAAAGATCGTATTTCTCAAATTTCGGTGCTATCTTCTGGTTTTCAAGCTTGTTAAGCTTCAATATATTGGTAACAAGTGAGGAAAGCCTACGAGAAGCAATACCTATCGCCTTTGCATACTCTATTCTCTTTTCCTCCGACAGCTCGGAATCCTCAAGCAGCTTGGCATAGTTTTGCATCACCGCAAGAGGTGTCTTTATTTCGTGTGAAACGTTTGAGATGAAATCATTCCTCAAGGTTTCGGTGGCGGAAAGCTCCTGTGCCATCTTGTTAAAGCACTCCGCTATTTCGGTAAATCCGTCGTTTGAATCAAGAGTCTTCAGTTTTTCAATTCTCACAGAAAAGTCGCCCTTCATCATTCTTCTGCCCGCACTCACAATCTTTGCAGCAGGTCTGTCAACAAGCAGCTTTCTGCGTACAAGGTCGCAAAGTGCGATAATGGCACTGACAAGAATGACGTTAAGAAAGGTGATTTTTGCGGCAGTTTCAATGCCTCCACTCGTTAGTTCTATTCCCATCTCAGCCGCCATAGTATTAAGGAAAAGCAGCATACAACAGGTTACAACGAAAGCAACAACAAGAAAAAACGTAAAGAAATTATTCAGCGACCGCAAAAACTTTCTTGTTTTTCTCTCTTTCATTTAATCACCGCCTTATATCCGAGACCGTGAACGGTAACTATCTCAAACGATTTGCAATCTGCAAGCTTTGCACGCAGCTTTGTCATATATACGTCAACGGTTCTTGTGCCCGATTCCGTACCAACGTCCCAGAACTCATCCATAAGCTGTGTGCGAGTAAATGTCTTTTTAGGATATGACAATAGCTTATATAAAATATCAAATTCCCTTGCGGTAAGTGATATCTCCTCATCCTGCAGTTCTGCAGAGCGAGCATCTGCATCCATAACGAAATCGCCAATTTCTATTCTTCTTGATGAAGCAATCTTAGCTCTGCGAAGTAAAGCACCGATACGCAAAAACAGCTCGTCGAGATCGATTGGCTTGACCATATAATCATCCACGCCAATTCTGAAGCCCCTCTGCTTTGATGCAAAATCATCCCTTGCACTCATAAACAAAATGGGAATATCATTGTTTAGCGAACGCACGGTTTTAACAAATTCAAATCCGTCGATTCCGGGCATCATTATGTCACTGACAATAAGATCAAAGCTGTTTCTATACATTTCGTCATATGCTTCCTCTGCATAAAGACAGCCAATAGCATCATAGCCGCTTCTGTTTAAAAAGGAACATACACTTCTGTTAAGATCCTTATCATCTTCAAGTACTAAAATTTTAAACATATATACCTCCATAGGCACTTTTCTGCTTATACGTTCTTATTATAGCACATATTTGTTAAAGTTTTGTTTACGTTTTTAAGAATTATGTAATAAAAGAGTGTCAGATAACACTCTTTTATTGTTTTATATTAAACCAAGCTCGTTTTCTTGATAACAGCATTTGAAATTGCACCAAATCCGAGTGATAAAGCTACACCGCCAACAATACAAATCAGGGGATTTGCAAAAGTGGAATTCAAAGGTGTGAGCATTGGAATCATCATAAACATAAACATTCCAACCATCATTGAAAGACAGATGGCAAGCCAGGAGCGATGCTTTGAGATTACACTCATAAGAAGATATATCGGCACAAACACCGCAACAAGAATCATTTTGGAAAGAACACACATAGCAATATTGAAAGCATTAAAGCCATCCATATCAAACGGCAATCCCGCAATTGCACCGCCGAGCATCGATCCTGCGAAAAACGCCAGAATCATAAGTGCACTTCCCACTGAGCATACCACAGTCTTAGATATAATATATTCTGTTTTTTTAGATCTGACAGTGAAAAGATTCTTTGAAAATCCGCTTCTGAAATCACCGGCAACGAAAATGCACACAAGCACCGAGAGAATAAAATACAGCAGATTTATATTACACATAGCGGTAATACCCATATCCATTGACATTCCGACATTACTGAGCGAACCGATTATCTGCCATACGTTGTCAAATCCCTCAATAACAGTTTCTGCTCCCGTTTGAGGGTCAACCGAAACTGTTCCATCCATCATTGTGGTCATCACAAGAATAGCTATCGGCATAACAAGGCAAGAAGCTATGAGAATATACACGAATTTTGAGCCGAACATTCTGCCAAAATCCACAGCAAACATTGTTTTAAGTCTTTTTGAAAAGGTATTTTTTTCAAAATTCTTCGTCATATCATTTGCCCTCCTTCATAAGATTAATATAATATTCTTCAAGCGATATTTTCGCCCTCTTAATTTCAGTAACAAGTATTCCGTTCTCATAGAGATAGTTTACTACATCCTCAGAGGCAACAGCATCATAAACTCTGATACAGTCCGCCTCATCCTTCTCAACACGCGAATATTTGCACGAAAGAAGTGCCTTGGCACGCTCCATTTGAGTTGCTGTAAGTGAAATATAGGTAGGACAGCTTGATTCAAGCTCCTCTGCCGTCATTTCACAAAGCATACGGCCGCCTCTGATTATTCCGTAATGAGTCGCTATTTTCTCAAGTTCACCAAGAACGTGAGACGATATAAGTACCGTTACACCGTGATTTTCTGCAAGATCGGTAAGTACCTCTCTCATAATTCGCATACCGTCGGCATCAAGTCCGTTAATCGGCTCGTCAAGAACAAGAAGCCTGGGATTTCCTAAAAGTGCCATAGCAATACCAACTCGCTGCTTCATACCCAGGGAGCAGTTCTTGTATTTATTGGATGCTGCACCCTCCATCCTGACAAGCTTTAGCGTTTTGATTATCTCCGCATCTGCATTTTCAATTCCGAGATTTGCCGCCTGGAGCTTCATATTCTTCCAAACGGTGAGACCGGGATAACAGCCGGGAGCTTCTATCAGTACACCAACCTTCGCTCTGACATCTGAATCGGTATGCTCCCTGTCAAACAGCTTAACAGAACCGCTACTCTTATGGATAAGGCCGCAGATGATTTTTTCTGTTGTGGATTTACCCGATCCGTTTTCGCCGATAAATCCGTATATCGCACCTACGGGAACGGTCATTTCAACTCCTGTCAATGCCTGCTTTTCTTTAAAGCTCTTTGTTAGATTTCTTATTTCAATCGCATTCATTTTGTCACCTCATCAATAAACATCGCATCTGTTCAAAATATGCGTTCCGAGAAGAATGTAAACAATGCCCCAAACAACTGAACTTACTATGCACACAGCTAAGGTAAGCACGTTTGCAGAAAGACACGCAAATACTGAAGATCCGTAAAGGAATACATTAAGTACGGGGCTGTTGCCGAGAATAGCAGCCGCACCTATGATAAGAATACCCGTGCCGAAGAAAAAGCTTGATGCGATGGATATTCCAAAATATCTTCTGAAAATGATGTTAAGAAAGGTATAAAGACTTGCCCATCCAAAACTCATTACTATTTTACCGAGTATTGCACAAACTAGGGATCCGACGTTCACTTCAAACGGGATTCCAACCAAAAGTCCTGCCATAACAGCACCGAAAAGATATGTGATGCACATACAAGCCATAGCAAAAGCACATACAATGGTTTTCGAGAGCATATAATCCTGCTTCTTTGCGTGGGTTGTAAAAAGCTGCTTTACGTAACCGCTTCTGTAATCGTTACCGATAAAGATGGATACCATAATACCGCCAAAAATGAAAACCATATTCATATTGGCATATTCTGCAATATTATTTACAACGTACAAGGGCTCATCGGCTGCAATAATCTGCCATACGTTGGTGTAAAGAGGGGCAGCCGCAGCTCCCGTTTGAGGATTTTCCATTCCCATAGTACCGAGAATCATTGCGGGTATTATCGCAGCGATAACAAGGAAAATATAGTAAAGAGGTGTGTGAAAAAGTCGGTAAAAATCAACGCCAAGCATTCCCGAAAGTCGTTTTGTGAAGCTCGGAGTATCAAATCTTAATTCATTTTTCGTACTCATTTATTTACCCTCCTTCTTTGACATAAGTTCAATGTAGTATTCCTCAAGACCGATTTTGTTCTTAATTATTTCGCTCACGGTGTGACCGTTTTTAAGTAAATACTCAACAATCTCTGCCGTTGAATCAACATCATATATACGAATATATTCATCCTCGCGTCTTACGTCGGTATATTTTTGTGAAAGCACTTTGAAAGCACCGTTCATATCCTCACATTTGAGAGAAACGAATACTCTCGCTCGGCTCTCAAGCTCAGCGGCTGTCATCTCGCAAATCATTTTTCCCTGACGGATAATTCCGTAATGAGTTGCGATTTTTTCAAGCTCGCCCAAAAGATGTGACGATATAAGAACAGTACAACCGTAATTTTTTGTAATATCGACGAGGATTTCTCTCATAATTCTCATTCCGTCAGTGTCAAGACCGTTAATCGGCTCGTCAAGAATCAAAAGTGCGGGATCACCAAGCAACGCCATAGCAATTCCTATTCTCTGCTTCATACCAAGAGAGCATTTTTTGAATTTAAGAGCTGCATTGTCCTCCATTCTGACAATCTTTAAAACCCTTTGGATCTCCTCATCGGGATTTTCAAGTCCGAGATTGATCGCCTGCATCATAAGATTCTGATAAACACTTGAACCTGGGAAGCAACCTGCGTTTTCTATAAGTGCTCCAACACGAACACGTACTCCGGCATCTCTGAAGTCCCTTCCAAACAACTTAATTTCGCCGTCATCCGCAACAAGATGACCGCAAATAAGCTTTTCGGTGGTTGATTTTCCGCTTCCGTTTTCACCGATGAATCCATAAATCGCACCCACCGGTACGTTCATATTTAAATGATCCACCGCATACATTGAACGAAAGCTCTTTGATAGATTTCTGATTTCAATAGCATTCATTTTTTACCTCATACTCCATATACATAAACTGCGAAAAGCGAGGTTGCCCCCGCATTTCGTATTATTTATTATTTTTGTTTTCGCCTGAAAGTCTTGCTTTGGTTTCTTCAAGATTTTCTCCGTCCTTGGAAAAGACCTTTTCTATTATTTTGTCATTAACATTATTAAAGCCATCCACAACGGTGCTTTCGATCTTCTTGTAGCTCTCAACTACGCCTTCTTCAATTTTCTTGTAGCCCTGCTTTGCACCGTTTCCTACCGCTACCTCTGCTTTTTCGGTAAGATTGATAAATCCTTCAACCTGCTGTTGCTTATCTTTTAAGTTTTCCATAATTTTCTCCTTTGTTTTTTATGATTAATTCTCTATTTGGATTTTACGAGCTGATTCTACCGCCCTTTTGTTTTTGAGTTTTTTATAAAATGTTTTTGTTTTGTTAATTTGAATTATAATTTTCAATTTTTTAAATAAAATTAAGGGCATCTCGGTTGTGCGAGATGCCCTTTTTCATTGATATATTAAATTAGTCCGCATAGGAAGTATTGGGAGAATCTGTTATTGTGTTATTCATAATAATTCTGCCATCCTTGATTGCGAAAACATTCCAGTAGTCATAACTGTCAAGGTCTGTTGGAACGTTAAACCTTGCAATCAGTACATTTCCTTGCTCCACGGTAATCTGAGCTTCCGACGTAACAAGCGATCCACTTCCTGCATACCTGTGTATATAATAGTAATACACTCCGTCCTCATCAACAGTTAACGTAACGTGCTCAGGACCGTAGCTGCTCGTATCATCATAGTCAAGATTGCATATCAATTCGCCACCAATATATTCGTTTTGATCACTATAGTACACGTGGAAGCTTGAACCGTTACCCGGTTTTCCGTAAAGGTGTGAATCGAGGTCACGAGGATTTGCACCCCAAGTTAAAGTGATAAGATATTGATTGCCAACACCCTCTGCCATAACCGGAGTAATTATACCGTTTTGACTGCTTGTTGTTCCGGGTTGAACGATAATATTGAAATAAGATGTTGTAAAACCATCTTTAGTTGCCATTACGGTATAGTTTCCTATATCAAGCTCAAATGAATAGTAACCATTTGGTTCCGTAATGGTAGTTGCAATGGTTTCTGCATTCTCATCATTGTTGTTCCAACGCTCACGAACCGACAGAGTAACACCCGAAGCAACCTCACCCGTCAATGAGTTAATGACCGTACCGCTTGCAACACCTGTCGAGCCCTCTTCACCTTGGATCATAAGGAAGGTTTCCATATATGTATTAACGTTAACCGTTACGGTTGCGTGAGAAATAAAGTTAATAAATCCTTCAGAGGAAATAATAACAAGATATTCACCCTCTGCTAAATTAATACTGTAGTTACCCGTATTGTTAGCATACTTGGTTGTATAAAGGACCTC
>JAZNWX010000289.1:0-4072 GCA_045593575.1 Eubacteriales bacterium
AATTCCGTGGGCTTTGTTAAGGCATTTCTGGCTGCTGCAACATTCGGGCTTCCTGCAGTTCTTTTGCCTGCACACCTCGATGCTGCAACAATTTTTGGCATTTCTTATAAATTTGGACTTAAGGCGATAGTATATGACGACTCTCTTGCTGATAAACTTGCTGAAGTAAGGGTCAAGCTGCCAAACGTTGCACTTATCAGCTCATCCGAAGAATCCGGGGAGCTTACACCTGCTATCTCTGTTCCGTCTGAAACACCCTGCGTATTTATCTTTACAGGGGGAACTACAGGCAAGAGCAAAGCTGCAAGACTTAGCCATAAAGCAATTCTTGCGGGTACAAAAAACGGATGCTACGGTATAAAGGAGATATTTGAGCAGAGATACCTGTTAGTCCTTCCTTTAACTCATGTTTTCGGACTCGTACGTAACCTTATGACATCTTTATATACAGGAAGTGCGATGTTTATTTGTCGCAACAATAAGGATATGTTCCGTGATATTGCTATGTTTAAGCCTACGATTCTCGTATTGGTCCCTGCATTGGCAGAGATGGCTGTAAATCTTTCCCGTCAGTTTGGCAGAAATATGCTTGGCGAGGATATGAAAACCATTATTTGCGGGGCAGCACCTGTTGCACCGTATCTGGTTAAAGAATACGATAAGCTTGGAATTGCACTTCTGCCGGGCTATGGTCTTACCGAATCGGCAAACCTTGTTTCGGGTAATCCCGAAGCACTCAGAAAGCCTGAATCAGTTGGTCTGATATATGACGGAATGGATTATAAAGTGGTTGACGGAGAGCTTTGGCTCAAGGGCATCAATATGATGGACGGTTATGCAACTGCAGAAGACAATGCAATGGCTTATGAGGAAGGATATTTTAAAACCGGTGACCTTGTCAGAATTGATGAAGAGGGTTATCTTTACATAACGGGCAGAATTAAAGAAATAATCGTTTTGTCCACAGGTGAAAACGTATCTCCTGCTGAGCTTGAGGTTAAGTTTTATTCTCTTGACGTAGTTCAGGATTGCCTGGTTTATGATATTAACGAAAACGGACAGGAACAGCTTGTTCTTGAGGTTCTGCCAAGAATGAGCAGTGTGAAAGCACTCGGAATTGATGACCTTCAGTCATATCTCAAAGCTGAGGTTGCAAGGATTAATGAAACCCTGCCCGCATTTGAAAGAATAAATAAAGTTGTTATCAGAGATACGGATTTTGTCCGTACACCTGCTATGAAGATTGCGAGGAATTTAAATGGCAATGTCAAGAAATGATATTAAAGAAAAATTAGTAGATGTAATGAAAATGGCAACTCCTCAGGGAAGCATCGATTTTGAGAATCTTGCCGAGGATTCAAGGCTTGTTGATGATATAGGACTTTCATCTGTAGGGGTTCTGTATATAGTAATAGCTATTGAGGAATTTTTTGATATACGCTTTGATGACGTTGGATTTGCCGATTTTAAAACAATCGGTGACGTTATTGATTATATTGAGAAAAAAGTGCAATAATGAAGTGGTCATATATTGAACCGTCATATGGGGATATGATTCGTGTAGCAGTAGGTACGATTTATCATTTTGGCATTTACGTATCTGACGATGAAGTAATTCAGTTCGGTCTTCCGCCCTCCTCACGAATAGGAATGTCCGATTCGGAGGTTGAGGTGTTAGCCGCGAGCATTGACGATTTTTTGGCAGGCGGTTTTCTTGAGGTTTGTGAATTTGATAAAAAAGAAAAAAAGAAAAACCGTTCACCCGAGGAAATAGTAAAATATGCACGCTCAAAAATCGGTACAAGAGGATACCATATTCTGTATAATAACTGTGAGCACTTCGCTAATGAATGTGTAAGCGGTGTGCAGATATGCCGTCAGGCAGAGGATGTTCGCGCATTGTTCAGAAAATTACCCGTGGTTGACGTTTACTTTGCATGTTTACCACTTGATGCACCGATTGGTGAGGTCGAATGTGAGCTTAGAAGAAAAGAAATAGCTTCAATATCAAATGAATCTGTAAGACGTGAAAAATACTTTGCGTGGAAGCTCCTATGCTATGCACTTGAGCGAAGCTTCGGCTTGCGTGGTAAAAAGCTCAGCTTTGCTAAAGAGAGCTATGGCGGATGGTCGGCAGGTGAAATATCTGTATCTATTTCTCATAGTAACGGTGCTTTAGCAGTAGCAGTTTCAAGAGCTCCTGTTGGAGTGGACATTGAATATATTCATACGCCAAACAGTGAAAAATTCGCTGAACGTATAATGAATGAAACAGAGCTTGCAGAATTCAATTCATTACCTACTGATTGCAGGGTAGAACATCTCATCGACATTTGGACAGCCAAAGAAGCCATTTTCAAATCTGAGGGTAAGAACAGCTTTATACCGCAAAGCATTGACACCTTGTCCAAATCCTTTAAGACGGACAGAATCATTATTGACGGGGTGCAGTATTCTTGGTCGGTTGCTACAGATACTCCCGAAAGAATACGTGTATTTTCCAATATTGATCTGACTAAATAATAATGAAAGGGTATTTTTATGCCTACAACCTTTAATAATACAAACGGAGCTTTTACAAGTGGAAAAACAAAGAGAATAGCGATCGCAATTGCTGCATCTCTTGCGGGAGTCAGTTTGACGACCATTATTTCAGGAATGTGTATCCACGATTCGTTTTTTAAAAGATACGAAAGACCCGATTACCGTTTGTACCCCGGTCTTTATTATTATGACAGAATAAAAGATACGCTTAAAAGGGAAACATTTAAGATAAAATCAGAGGATGCTATGCTTCAGGCATATTATTATCCGACCAAAGCTCCCAAGGGACTTGCGGTTCTGGCTCACGGATTTCACGCGGGATCGGATGACTATTTGCCTTTGATTGAAGCAATCGTGAACAGGGGTTATTGCGTCCTTACGTATGATGTAACAGGTGTTTATTCATCAGGAGGAGACAGTATGGTTGGTATGTGCCAATCGCTTATCGATCTTGATAACGTGCTTAACTATGCTAATTCCGATTTGACCTTTACTAATATGCCAAAGGTAGTAATAGGTCATAGCTGGGGAGGATACGCGGCAGCATCCGTACTTGCAATTCATAAAGAAGTAAAAGCTGCAGTGTTGTATGCTCCAATGAATGACGGCTCCAAGGTTATGCTTGAGAAGGCAGAGCAGTATGCGGGAAAGCTTGTGCATCCCACAGGATCTATTTTAGAAACGTATCAGGAAGTGCTTTTTGGCGATTATGTTAAATATAATGGAATAGTTGGTATAAATTCCGGAAAGATTCCTGTTCTTATCGCACAGGGAATTGATGATACCACGATAACTCCACACGGACAATCAATAACTGCACATCTTGAAAGAATAACCAATCCCAACGTTTCCTATTATTGGGGCAGAGGTTCCCAAGGGACGCATACGGGAATATGGCATTCCAAGGAATCGGAGGAATACCAAAGGGAGATTAAGAGCTTAATCAACCTCAATAAATTCCGATTGAACAGAGAGCTTACTGACGGTGAACGAGCAAGAATTTATGCTTCGATAAACCATAGGCTGTACAGTGAGGTTAATACCGAGCTGATTGATTTGACAGTCAAGACCTTTGATAAAGGGCTTGGAATATAAACGAAAAGGAGAAAAACTATGTATTGTAACAAATGCGGAAGAGAAATAGATTCCGGATATTTGTGTAATGATTGTGCTATAGAATCTTTCACCCATACTGAGAGCAATTATAGTAACGATAATGCCACATCTTCTACAGCTACGGAATCTGATTATTACAGAGAAAATCTGAATCCCATTCCCGATCCCAAAAATAGAATGTATGGCTTTGGCAAGGCACTCACATCAACTATTCTGGGTCAAATTGCCTTTGCTATTATCTATTCGTCATTGTATATGTTTTACAGCGAAGATGTATATGCTGTAATTATAGTTATGACAATACCGATGGTAATTGTTTCAATGATTTTGGGTATTAAATCTATAAATACCTTCAAATCAAGAAAGGGAAATTGCGTAAGACCAATACCAACGTTAATTCTTGGAATTAACG
>JAZNWX010000290.1:0-3781 GCA_045593575.1 Eubacteriales bacterium
ACAAGGGAGGCTTACTGATTTTTCTAACTACCCTATAACCCCTAATTTCTCTCTTATTTCTTGACAACTCAATATCTATATGTTAAAATGTCATCAGAAATGAGGTGATTTTATGCTTTCTTTTGAAAGTGATTACATAATTGGGGCACACGAAAAGGTCTTAAAGGCACTTTGTGACACGAATAGCGAGATTCTGTCGGGCTATGGCAACGATATTCATACAAAAAATGCTCGCGAGCTGATAAAGAATGCTTGCTTATCTCCCGAGAGCGAGGTTTTCTTCCTGACGGGCGGAACCCAGGCGAACGCGGTTATTATTTCGACAATGCTGAATAATTTTGAGGGAGTGATTTCTGCTAAAACGGGGCACATCGCTCTTCACGAGGTGGGTGCAATAGAATACACCGGTCACAAGGTAATTGAGCTTGACGGCAAGGAGGGAAAACTGCCTTCTGATACACTGAGTTCATATCTTGAAACCTTTTACGGTGACGAAAACAACACTATGATGGTGCGTCCGAGAATGGTTTACATCTCTCACCCCACCGAATACGGTACGCTTTATTCAAAGGACGAGCTTGAAAATCTGCGTAGAATCTGCGATCAATACGGTATGAAGCTCTTTCTTGACGGAGCTCGTCTTGGATATGGACTTATGAGCAGGCACACCGACGTTACTCTGTCAGATATAGCATCACTTTGCGACGTATTTTATATTGGCGGAACGAAGGTTGGGGCACTTTGCGGTGAGGCGGTTGTGTTCAAAAAAGGAGAAGCTCCACCCTATTTTCTATCACAAACCAAGCAGCACGGAGCTATGCTTGCCAAGGGACGCCTTACAGGTGTACAGTTTGAGGCACTTTTTGAGGATGGTTTGTATTTTGAAATCAGCAAGAATGCCATTGACCGTGCTGAAGAGCTTAAGGAGCTGTTTTTATCCCGTGGATACGAGCTTTTCATTGATTCTCCTACAAACCAGCAGTTCATAATTCTTACGAATGAGCAAATGTCGGAAATCGGGGAACAATGCCGATTTGGATTTTGGGAGCGAATAGATGAAAATCGCTGCGTGGTACGCTTTGCGACCTCATTTGCAACAACTCGGGAAGATATTGCACATCTATCCAAAATAATATAAATAAAAAAGGCAGAACCAAGTCGGTTCTGCCTTTAATTTTAATATGTATTAATTGAATTCAGGTCTGCTGTAAAGCACGTTGGTGTCGAATACCTTCCAAAGACCCTTATAGCTTACTAAATAGTAACTCAATACATTTGAGTATGTGTCTCCGTCTTCATCGGTTACCACTATGAATACGTATACTTTTTTAGCACTCTTAACGTTAATATCGTCGGCATCAAAATCATCCAAGTAATTTTCAAAATATTCCAATCTTTCTTCGAGAGAATCCTGCTCATCTTCGCTGAGCTTCTTTGTAACAACATCTTTGATTGAAATTTTTACGTCATCCTCGGGCTCGTAATCGTCTTCGAAATCGTCGATAAAGTCTTCTTTGTCATCCTTATCTTCAAAGAAGAAGGAGGGCAAAGCATTAGCTGCCTGATTACCGTTACCGTTGATCATAGCGTTAACGTAACTTCTTGCAACTGCAGCGGGAGTAAATACTAAGCAGTAAACGAGAATGATAGCCAAAACAGCTACGAAAACTGAAGCACCGATAATAAAGGGCTTTTTCTTGATCTTAAGGTTGAGTTTAATTTCAAAGTGCTTCTTTTTGGGAGCGGGAGAAGGAGGGGGAGCGAATGAGGGACCGGGCTGATAGCCGAAGTCATTGTACTGGTTGTACTGATTGTAATCGGGTTGGGGCTGGGGCTGAGATTCTACCTGTGCTCCGCAAGAAGAGCAGAAAACGGTTGAATCGTCGAGCATTGCACCACAATTGGGACAAAACTTTGACATAATTATTTTCCTTTCTTAAATTAATAGTAATATTAGTCACCAAATGCAAGATAGAAGAGCCAAGTATATATGTATTCAACGGGAAGAACTTTATTCTGGCCCTTGTATTTGATAATTACGAGAATCATAGTCTCTTCGTCATCACCGTCAATTGTCAATTCGGCCTCAATAATTTTTGCTTTATCAACATCGACATCATCGGCGTCAAAATCGTTAATATATTCTTCGCACTCTTCCAAAAGAGCTTTCAATTCTTCTTTTTCGCTTCTGCTGAGGTCATCTGCATCATCCAATTCAAACTCGATGTCATTATTGTCAATCAGGTAATCAAACAAATATTCGTCAAGGTAATTGATGAGATCTTCTTTTGTGTCGTCATCATTTTCCCACAAGAAGGAAGGCATATAATCAACTGCCTTTTCAGCATCACCGTCCACAACAGCATTCATAAACTTATTAGCAACTGATTTGGGACTTGGGAAGAAAACGAGAACGCAAACAAGTACGATAGCAATAACTAAAGTGAGTGCTATGCCACCGATGATGAAGAATTTCTTTTTGCTCTTCTTTTTGCCTCCGTTGGGGGCTGTGGGTTGGGGAGCAGGATCTGCTTGATAGCCGTAATTTGCATACTGGTTATAATTAGGATCTTGCTGTGGCTGCTGAGCATACTGGTACTGAGGATCGGGCTGAGCAAACTGCTGCTGACCGTACTGTGGCTGAGCATATTGTGACTGATTGTATTGGGGCTGGGGCTGAGATTCTACCTTTGTTCCGCAAGAAGAGCAGAAAACGGTTGAATCGTCGAGCATTGAACCACAATTGGGACAAAACTTTGCCATAATAAATCCTTTCTAACTCATTGTTTTCACAACGGTTTTATATATTTTTGTTAAATGCTTACAACGCAATACCAATCAAGCATTGTTTACACTTAACTAAGTATATCACTTTTGTTCTTATTTTTCAAGGGGTTGAGCAGAAAAATCACGAAAAATTGTACTTTTTGTTGAAAAAGAACTGCAAATTTGATTTTTCTATTTACAAAGCCCCAAAACAGTGGTATAATTACTTATCTTATTAAATGTAATTATTTGGAAAGGATGTTATTATGCAACAATACGTATCAAATAATGATAAGTCAAGAATAAAAATGCCGGTTGCGGCGATATTATGGACTATATATGCCTCGATTTTTTCTATCAGAATGATAATGAACTATGATCTATTATTTTTGATATTTAATCTCGTAACGATGCATGCGTATGTATTTTTAATAGTTCTGCTGTTTATGAAAAACAGAACTAATCTTTTGTGCATTCCGTTTGCTGTTTTAGCGGGCTGCTCAACGTTTCATATGTTTTACAATATGTTCCACTATTTCAGGTTCTTCGGTGATGCAGCTATATTGGCAACAATATCGCAATTGCCTTTATTTCTTCCGCTTATTGCTATGTATGTTTTGATTATTGTATCCGTACTTATGAATAATAAAGGTAATTATTCGGCTAAAAATAAGCCAATTAAGGTTTGGTTCTTTGTTCTTTTCGGAATTTATGCGACTTTAGCGTGCTTTTCAAATGTATTAACTCTAATAAATACACGGTCATATATTGCTGAGGGAATAAATAGTGAAATTTGGCTGGATAATATTTTGGTCTTTTTCCAAACGCAATTTCTTGTTCTCGCAATTTTGTTTACAAAATTATGGATTGATAAACCGTATAAAACGAATCTTCCCGCCCCGGAGTATCACAATCAAATGTATTTCTCCGATAGCAACTACGGTGAAAATAATAATTATAGCGGCTATAACGAAAATAACAGCTATAACAACTATAATGACAACTATAGTAACTA
>JAZNWX010000291.1:0-6212 GCA_045593575.1 Eubacteriales bacterium
AAGAAAAGCTAACAAAAGAAATGCCGATTCGCCTACGCGGCGGGCGCCACTACGCGTGGAGCGCCACCTTTGAAAAGGTGGACGAAACAACAGCTTGGTTCGTGCGAACAACTCACAAATAAATCAAAATTTACCACTCACATGATATGAAAGGAGAGAATTATGGAAAACAAATATGCAAAAATCTATCTTTTGGATAATCCATATTGCATTGACAACGAATATACGTATTTTGTTCCCCACGCTCTCTCCGAGGCGGTAAAGCGTGGCTCGTTTGTGGTCATTCCGTTCGGTAATTCCAATAGGACACAGATCGGTCTCGTTGTCGAAACGCATTGTGATGAGCCACAAGCAAAAACAAAATCCATAAAAACCGTAATAAGTGATGAAATTCGCCTGAGCGAATCCGACCTTCAGCTCTGCCTTTTTATGAAGGAGCAGACTCTTTGTACCATAGGTGATGCAGTTCACTCTATGATTCCAAAAGGGGCACTCTCAAACATCATCGTATGCTATAAATCACTGGGGGATGAAGATTATTCAGGACGATTTTCCGCCGTTCTGGATTTTATCAGAGAACAGAAAACCGTAACTCAAAGTGTCCTTGAAGAACACTTCGGACTTGAAGCAGTAAAGGCGGTAACCGTCCTTTTAAGTAACGGACTTATAGAAAAAGATGTCATAATCAAAAACAAGACGGTCGGCAAAGAGAAAAAGTATTATACCCTCTCGGTGACAGACGAGCAGCTCGCCTCACTTCTCGGTGAAGGAGAAATTCTTGAAGGATACAAAAAGCTACGTTCACAAATGCACAGAGATATACTCTCCCTTTTATCACTTCGCGAAAGAATGGCTCAAGAGGAAATCAAGGACGAGCTTTCGGCATCCGACTCGCAAATATCAGCCCTTGAGAAAAAGGGATATATCAAAAAAGAAACCGAAAGCATCTATCGCAACCCCTATGAACATAAAAGCAGAGATAATCACGCCAAAAAGCTTGTTTTATCCGATGAACAAAGAGATGCTCTTGACACACTCTCTTTGATGCTGGATGAAAATAAGCCCTCCTGTGCTCTGCTTCACGGAGTAACGGGCAGCGGAAAAACCTGCGTTATGATGAAAATAATTGACCGTGCTCTCTCAAATGATCGCGGAGTTATTATGCTCATACCCGAAATTTCACTCACCCCTCAGACTGTGGAGCTGTTTTGCTCTCGCTATGGTTCAAGGGTGGCAATAATCCACTCCTCTCTCTCCACGGGAGAACGTCTTGACGCATATATGCGTATAAAACGGGGAGAAGCAGACCTTGTTATCGGCACAAGAAGTGCAATTTTTGCTCCGGTTAAGAATCTCGGACTCATCATTATCGATGAGGAGCAAGAGCACACCTATAAATCGGATAACAATCCAAAATATCACGCAAGAGATATAGCAAGATTCAGGGCGGCGAAAAGCAACTCCCTTTTGATTCTTGCATCTGCAACACCGTCAATCGAAAGCTACAAAAAAGCCGTGGACGGTCAATATAAATTAATAGAACTGAAAAGCAGATTCGGTAAGGCAAAGCTCCCGCAGGTCGAAATTGCAGATATGCGTGAGGAGCTGCGTGCAGGCAACGGAACGGGGCTTTCCCTTCCCCTGCTTGACAGAATCGGAACGGCACTTCACAAAAAGGAGCAGTGCATCCTCTTTTTGAATCGCAGAGGATACCACAATTATGTGAGCTGTGCCTCGTGCGGCGTGGCAATCACCTGCCCCTCCTGCTCCGTTTCGATGACTCACCATACCGACAGAATATACAAAAAAACCGAGCTTGTTTGTCATTGGTGCGGAAAGCATTTGCCCGTGCCGACACTTTGTCCCGAATGCGGCAGTGAGCATATCAAACCGATGGGCATCGGAATTCAGCTCATTGAACAAAAACTGAAAGAACTTTATCCGTCGGTTAATACGATCAGAATGGACACGGACACTACCTCTTCAAAATTCGCCTATGACACTATGCTCTCCGATTTCCGATCACAAAAGGCAGAGATACTTCTTGGTACGCAGATGGTAACCAAGGGACACGATTTTCCGAATGTGACCTTAGTCGGTATTCTCGGTGCTGATACATCGCTTTATCTCAACGATTACAGAGCAAACGAAAAAACCTTTTCAATGCTGACTCAGGTTATCGGACGTGCGGGACGAAGCGACAAAGAGGGACGCGCTCTTATTCAGACGATGAATCCCGATCACGATGTCATTCTTCTCGCTTGCAAGCAGGATTATAAAACATTTTTTGAAAACGAGATACAGACAAGAAAATTACTCTCTTATCCACCGTTTTGCGATATAGTACTCCTAACTCTTTCCGGAATGATTGAAAGCAGAGTTATGAGTGACTCGAAGCTTCTTTCGGATATGTTGAGAGAAAAAATCAGCACCGAATACAAGGATGTGCCAATCATTTGCTATGGGCCCTTTGAAGCTCCCGTATATAAGCTCGACGGAAAATATAGAATGAGAATAGTAATAAAAACTAAGCTGAATAAGCGTTCCCGTCAGATGTTTAGCGAGATATATAAATTCTTTGGTAAGAGAAAGACTATTGAGCCGATGCTCGCAGTCGATTTTAATCCATCATCCCTTTAATACACAAATGAAAGGAATAGAATTATGGCAAAGCTTAAAATTGTAAAAGTTGGGGACGACGTTCTCAGAAAAAAATGTCGTCCCGTTGAAGAAATAAATAAGAAAACCCTTCGCCTTCTTGATGATATGGCAGAAACTATGAGAGATGCCAACGGTGTTGGACTCGCTGCTCCTCAGGTGGGTATTTTGCGTCGAATTGTTGTAATCGAGGTAGAAGAGGGCAATCTGATTGAGCTCATCAACCCCAAAATCATCGCCTATGCCGGTGAGCAAGTGGGAACAGAGGGCTGCCTCTCAGTACCGAACAAGTGGGGCACGGTTAAACGTCCAATGCACGTGACCGTTCGTGCAACAAACCGTCACGGCGAGGAGTTTGAAATCACGGGAAGCGAGCTTTTGGCACGTGCACTCTGCCACGAGCTTGATCACCTTGACGGAAAGCTGTATATCGATATTGCAACCGACCTCGAAACAGTTCCCGCGAATTAATCACGCAAGCGGAGGAATACTATTATGAAGATACTTTTTATGGGCACTCCCGATTTTGCACTTTTCTCACTCAGAGGACTCTGCGAAAACGGATATGACGTCATTGGCGTCATTACCCAACCCGATAAACCCAAAGGACGCGGATATGTCCTCACTCCACCGCCCGTAAAGGTGTATGCGATGGAAAAAGGCATTCCCGTTTATCAGCCAAATTCTCTCAGAACAGAAGAATTTGCATTCCTTCTTCAAGAGCTTAACCCCGACCTTATCGCAGTTATTGCATACGGTAAAATTTTACCCAAGAACGTACTTGATTATCCTAAATACGGTTGCGTGAACGTTCACGGCTCCCTTCTCCCCGAATACCGCGGAGCAGCACCGATGCAGATGGCAATTATCGACGGTAAAAAGGTAACAGGTATTACCACAATGTTTATGGCAGAGGGACTCGACACGGGCGATATGCTTCTTAAGGCGGAGTGTGAAATCGCTGAAAATGACAATTTTGAAATTATTCACGATCGCCTTGGCATTCTTGGTGCAGAGCTTCTTCAAAAGACCGTTGACGGACTTGAGAGGGGCGAGATAACGCCGATTCCTCAAGATCACTCAAAAGCAACTCACACCTCAAAAATTCTCAAAGAAGATTGCGAAATCGACTTTTCAAAGGATTGCGACACAGTTCACAACCTCATCCGCGGACTTTCTCCCATTCCGCTTTCGTTTACACACTTGCCCGACGGTAAGCTCTTAAAGGTGGTCGAAAGCGAAATCTGTGAAAGAGAGAGTGAAAACTCCGATTTTGGCAGGGTTTCTTCCCTTGAAAACGGAAAAATTCGAGTTCTTTGTGCTAACGGTTCGATAAATATTCTTAAGGTCCTTCCGGAGGGTAAGGGCAGAATGACTGCTGCCGACTTTATTCGCGGAAGAAAAATCAGCGAGGGTGACCTCCTCAAATAAAACACGAAAGGAAAAACACTATGCCTTTTTTCTATTACTGGTTTGATCCCACAATTATTATTTTAGTTCCCGGCATAATCATCGCCCTTTGGGCATCAATAAACGTTAATACAACCTTCAATAAATACAACAAGGTTTTAAGCAGAAACAGACTTACCGGTGCTGAGGTCGCAGAAAGAGTTTTGCACCATCACGGAATTTACAATGTTCGCATTCTGAGGGTTTCAGGAAATCTTTCTGACCATTACGATCCAAAAGATAACGTTATTCGCCTTTCAGACTCCACATACAATTCCACGAGCATCGCAGCGGCGGGAGTTGCCGCACACGAAGCAGGACACGCTGTTCAGTATGCACAGAGCTATGCTCCCATAAAAATCAGGTCATCAATTGTTACAGTTTGTAACTTTGGAACCCCCATGGCATTCGTGTTCCTTCTTATCAGCTTTTTCGTTCATCCCGACTTAGCTCCGACATTTATTTATATCGCGGTTGCACTTTATTCACTCGCAACAGTTTTCCAGCTTGTAACACTCCCCGTTGAATTTGATGCATCAAAGAGAGCTATGGTCTCACTTGAAGCACTCGGACTCTACGGTCAGGATGAGCTCAAAGGTGCAGGCAAGGTACTGAAGGCAGCTGCTCTTACCTATGTCGCTGCTCTTATTTCTTCACTTCTTTCTCTTCTTCGATTCGTGCTTATCGCAACCGGCGGAAGAAGACGTGACTAATAATGGAAAAGACAAATAAAAATGCCCGTGCCCTCGCACTTGAGGTTTTAGAAAGGTGCGAGAGTGGCGGCTATTCAAATATCGCTCTTGATACGGTGATAAAGAGGAATAACCTCTTTATCACCGACAGAGCATTTATGACAGCACTTATCTACGGTGTAATTGAAAAAAAGATTACACTGGATTATATTATCGCTTCTCTTTCTTCAATTCCAAACAGCAAGATTGAAAGAAACACAAGAAACATTCTCAGAATGGGACTTTATCAGCTTATCTATATGAAAAAGATTCCCGTCCACGCGGCTCTGAATGAGACGGTTTCGCTTGCAAATAAACGATCAAAGGGATTTGTAAACGCAATTCTGCGAACATATCTGCGTGAGGGGGACAAAATTGTTTTTCCCGATAAAAGTGACAAGCTGAAATATTTTTCGGTCAAATTCTCGGTGGGCGAATCTCTCGCGGAGGCATTACTTAAGGCATACTCATTTGATGAGTGCGAAAATATGCTCTCTGCCTTCTCTCAGCTTGCACCGATTACTCTAAGAGTAAATAATCTCAAGGCAACAAGGGAGGATATTCTCTCAGAGCTTGACGGTTCTTACAAAACCGACTTTTCGCCCGACGGAATCATACTTCAAAACGCAGCAGTGAGTGAGCTTGAATGTCTTAAGGATGGCAGAGTGACCGTTCAGGACGAGGCATCGCAGATCTGCGTGCGTGCTCTTGATGCAAAGTGCGGCGATACGGTTTTTGACGTGTGTGCCTGCCCCGGTTCAAAGAGCTTCGGTGCAGCTATGACTATGGAAAACAAAGGCGAAATTCTTGCCTTTGATATTCACGAGAACAAGCTCTCCCTTGTAGAAAAAGGGGCACAGCGTCTTGGCATTTCTATAATTTCCACTCGTACGCAGGACGCAAGAAAGCCAATCGACGAGCTTTTTGGTAAGGCGGATAAGATTATTTGCGACGTTCCCTGCTCGGGCTTCGGTGTTATAGGAAAGAAGCCGGAAATTCGCTATAAGGATGTAAAAGAGAGTGAGGCACTACCCAAAATTCAGTACGATATTTTGGAGAATGTGAAAAATTATCTCAAGGTTGGCGGAACGCTTGTCTATTCGACCTGCACGATTCTTCCTGATGAAAATGAAAATAACATCAAGAGATTTCTTGAAAACCATAAAAACTTTGAACTTGTCCCCTTCTCTGTAGGCGAGCTTGAAGTCAGCAGCGGAATGATTACACTCCTGCCGCACAACCATCACACTGACGGATTTTTTATTGCTAAGTTAAAAAAGCTCTGTGAGTAATATGGCGATAAATTGGGGTTTGTCGAGATGTTCGTACAAACCAAAGCGAGTGTTTTGTGTCGCTTTTTCAAAAGCGACCGCC
>JAZNWX010000292.1:0-2239 GCA_045593575.1 Eubacteriales bacterium
AAAAAGAACATCTTCTTTCCTTTGTAACTTCTGTGCGAAAAATCCTTCTTTTTGTATCTTCTCAAAACAAGCCTCCCGCGGTTGCGGGAGGCTTAAATTTTGTTTATCTGATTTTATTGTAGTTATATCCGTAGGTATCGAAGCCCGTTGTGAGCTTACCGAAGAGATACTTGTTGCACGCAGACTCACAGAACACGATTATTCTGCCGTCAAGGCAAACGAGCTCTTCGCTCATAGGGGGAGCAACTACGGTATCAACGAGGCAGGAGTCGTCAAGATAGTAAAGGTCCACTGTAAAGCCGAAATCCTCTTCATATCTTTCCGCATTCTCGTCCTCAAGGTCACCGTACGTGATAGTTCCCTCGTATCTATAGTCCTCAACGTGCTGCATCTTCTGCATATCGTAGAAGAAGAGATTGGACGTTGCAAGACCCCAAGAGGATGAAACCACCATCTGTCCGTCGGGAGTCATGCAGATACCCTGGATCATATGTCTTGCGGAGATGATCGCAACGGGTGCGGGCTCAATGCCGAACTCTGCGCTCTCACTAAGCTTGAAAACAGTCATAACGGAAGTGTTCTCATCTCCGTTGGGAGTTGTGATTCTCTCGTGCTCGGGTGTGAGGTAAACCGTTTCGTCCTTGTGGTAGGAGCCTGCAAGAATGTATCTTTCGCCCTCGTGATCGAAGGTGTATGTGTGTGCGGGGGAGTTGTAGGTCTTGACTGTTCCGAGCATTCTTGTCTCTTCCTTACCTGCAAGAATATCTGCCGCGGAGAAAACATCAAGTCCATGGCTGTCCTCACCGGTCACATAAACGAAGTCGCCAAAATACTCGATACCGCCGGTGTGGTCAGTATAGGGAGTACCGTCAGCGTTGAGAAGTCTTGTGAACGTCACCTTTCCCTCTGCGTCACGAACGTAAACGCGGGAAGCAACGTCGTCGCCAAGTTCACCGAGAATGGGCTTGCCCATATAACCTGTAAAGAAGAAGGTCTTGCTCTCTTCATCGTAGGTCATACCCTGGGGAACGAAATTGGAATCATTAACACCGGGGGTTTTAAAAACCTTGTCGGAATTGTTATAGAACTCAGCTGCTCCTGCGTAGTCATAAAGCCTGAAGCCAAGCAACGCAACGAGAATGATGCTGAGAAATACTGCCAATGTTATCAATAAGCCTTTCATAATAAACCTCCGTTATCAGTCAACAAAATCTTCAAGCTCTTCGAGGTCAAGCGTGCCTACGTTCTTTTTCGCGGGCTCGCCGTTCTTGAAAAGAATGATAGTGGGAATACTCATAATGCCATATCTTCTTGCAACGTCGCCGTTCTGGTCAACATCAACCTTAACGCAAGCCACGTCACCGTGATCCTCCGCATACTCGTCAAAGGTGGGCGCAAACATCTTGCAAGGGCCGCACCAAGTAGCGAAAAAGTCAACGAGAACGGGCTTATCGCCCTGCAAAAGCGCATCAAACTCTTCTGCACTCTGAATAATCTTAGCCATAATAGTTTATTCCTTTCTTAAATCAATTTTCTTTATAATTTCTCCGCTTTCAAGATGCTTGATCTCAAAAACACCGTTTTCATACGTCATATATGAGGGTGGATTGCCCTCCTTTGGATAAGTAGTCGAGCCGGGGTTCAAATATATATTTCCTCTTCCGAACTCTCTTATGCAAAGCACGTGCGTGTGTCCGTGGATAAGGATCTCCCCATCTTTAAGATTGGCCGCGCTATCCGTATTTATCTTGTGCCCGTGTGTCAGGAGCATTGAAAGTCCATCTGCAAAAACGTAAGAATACTCCGCCATTATAGGAAATTCAAGAAGCATCTGATCTATCTCCGCATCACAGTTCCCGCGAACGGAAACGACCCTGTCCTTATAGCTGTTGAGAAGCTCAATTACAGACTGTGGCGCATAAGTGGGCGTCAGCTTGTTTCTCGGCCCGAAGTAAAGGATATCGCCAAGCAAAAAGAGCCTTACAGCACCCTCTCTCTCAAACGCCTCAACGGTCTTTTTGGCACATTCAATATCTCCGTGTATATCGGAGGCAAACATCAATTTCATAAAGCAGTCCTTTCGGGCAAAAATCGGAGAAACCCGCCAAAGATCTCTCCGATTAATTCGTTTTACTTTGCGGACTTATTCAAAGTTCGCTATTATTCTTCGTCCTCTTCTTCGTCCTCAACGAACTCGCAATCGATCTTCTGTCCGCAAGAGGGGCAGATGAGATTATCG
>JAZNWX010000293.1:0-3600 GCA_045593575.1 Eubacteriales bacterium
GGCTCACAGAACGACATGGCTACGATCCGACTTTGAAGCAATTCCCAGAAGATACCTTCATCAAAATCTCCACAAGCTTCTGCGTCTGTGCAACCATTACCACAGTCACATTCACCAATAATACCTGTTACAAAACGGTCACGAGCAACACCTACCCAATTATAGAAGTCTTCATCACCGAATTCCTGAATGAGGCACTCGATTGTGTACTCTTCAGCATAATAGAACTTAGCATCCATCCAAAGCTCATTTTCAGTTGCCTGCATGTATGTAGGAAGAGCTGCAATATAAGCATTGAGAGGAGGGAAAAGAACGTCAAGAATATTACCGATTGTAATTGTTCCTTCTGCTGCAAGCTCGTCATCACCGGCATATGTGTTCATAAGGCCGGGCATAACGATTTCAACGTCAGGGTTGAGCTCAAGAATACGCTCGAGTGTGCTTGCGTAGTTAACCAAAAAGCTTACTACTGCGTATGTGCAAACGTCCTGGATGGACTTCTTTGTTTCGGGATCAAGGTCACCCATCATAGTACCTACGTATTCAGAAATCATAGGATCGATTTCAACGAGAGTCTTTTCAAGAAGCTCTCTTACTTCAGGTGTGCAAAGTGCAAGGGGTTCATTAATATCATAAACTCCGTTTGCAGCGATTCCGTCGTAATCCATAAGAGCAGTTGTGATTCTACCCATAAGCCATACACCGAAGTTACCGTTACCGATAGCAAATGAGATTACGTCTGCATTCTTAACTGCTTCCTGGTAGTGCTTAGCAACGAAAGCTGTTTCTTCACCGTTATTCATAGGATCTCTGGGTTTAGCGGGATTAGAAGTCATAAGATCTTCAGCAGCAGCCTTTTCTTCGGGTGTACCGTACATATACTTGATGTATGTAGCAACTGTACCGAAACGGTAGTCTTCTACAAGCTCTTTCCATGTCCAGAAATCACCGTAACCGATAAGATCGTTCCACTTCTTACCCTGAACAAGTGTCCACCAAGCTTCGTAGTCATCTACTGACTTACCGTCATCTCTCTGAACGCCCCAACCGGGAAGATCGATGTGATCCCATTTACAAACTGCACAGTAAACGATGTCTTCGTAAGGAACGCCACTGTGGTCGTCACAGCTCCAGAAAACAAGGTCATCGCTGGGATATTTGTTAAGAAGCTCTATAACTGCAGGATCGTCATAGTCAAGACGAAGCAAGAAGTTAAGATCTTCAGGTCTTGCTGCGGAGCAAGCAAGCTGATGATGCTCTACGTTTGCGTTGTACATCTCAGCAAGCATATTAGCAAATACGTTTGCATAAGAATCGTAACCGTAGTCATAAACACCTGCTTCTGCGTCATAGCCGTCAAGACCATAGCCGTTTGTCATTGAGTCACCAAGAGATACGTATACAAGATCTTTTTTAGACTCGTGGTTGTGTCCGTCGTTGATTTCTTCTGCAAAAATTCCAAGAGCAGGAGCAAATGTTGAAATAAGCATTGCAAAAGTCATCACGAGAACGAGAATTCTTTTCAAATTCATAATGATTTTCCTTTCTGATACATCCGTATCAATAAATAAAATATATTTTGGCAGGACTGCTTGGACAAACAAAAAACTTCCTTATTTTTTATCATATCCAAACTCATCCATAATATATGAATGGCATAGATTGCTTAAAGGCAAAACTACACATTATATTGGATTATACCACAATTGTCGGATTTTGTCAAGGTGTTCTTTGAATATTATTACTATAATTTTTGTTACAAATTTGGATATTTTTACCAAATATCAAGACCACCGCCTTTTCAAAAGGCGGTGGTCAATAATTAACATTATTAATTAAATTTTATTCTTCTTTCTAAGGAAACCTGCAACAGCAGCGGATATTGCACCGGCACCTGCTATACAGCAAACGATGATAGCTACAACTGCGATTGTTGACAAGGAATCAAAAGGAACAGCTCTTGTGATTCTATATTCACAATGCAAGCACTTTCTTTCTTCCATACCCTCAGAGTTGGATGTAGGATCCTTAGTTCTTCTCCATTCACCAAGCTCGTGATCGATGGGTTCACCGAACGTCTCGCGACAATCCGTACATTTAGCGGGAGATGTACAAGTAGCCTCAGTGAGATTGTGCTCACCCTTAGTATCAGGTACTGTTCTTGTATCAGTTTCGCCACATCTTGTACATGTGCCAACTTCCACACCATCATCTTGACAGCTTTTGGATGCCTGGAACTCATAGTTGTCAAAGTCGTGTCCCATAGGATCTACTGTAGCAAGACAACGGTCACACTCTATATCCGTACAAGTACTTGTGATGTGTTTACAATAAACATTAAGAGCATTGTAAATGTCATCTGCATTCTGAGTGGGAACGAAAACTACGTTTTCATTTGCCAAAGCAAATGCGTAAAGATGTGCATTCAAAACGTCAACAAGAGGATCTGCCACACTTGCATATGAGCTGAGATCAAAGCCCTTGAAGCTATATCCAACGAGAGGATTCTCTACACCTGTGAGAATTACTGTTGCATCAGCGGGAGCATTTGCAAGGACTGTTGTAAGATTGTCTATGTACTCTGCATATCCGTAGAGCATATTTTCAAGTGCGAAAACAATAAGATCAACCTGAGGAATTGCAATTGGATTGATGCCGTCCAAAAGACTGCCGACTGCTGTCTGATGAATTAAGGGTCTTATATCAAAGTATGTATATTCTTCAACGCCCTCTTTAAGAAGCTGTTCTCTTACCTGGATAAGGAATGCGTCAAGTGCTGCCTGACCTTCTGCATCAAGATACTTATCCCAATCAAGCTCTTCAACTGTAGCATCAAAATCAATGAAGCTGTCAATGATCAATTTTGCAGTATTGATAGCAGCTACGTACTCGTCCCTTACTTCAGGGTCGATAAAACCCCAATCTACAAGTTTGTTAGTTGTTTCAATAAGATTGGGAATTGCTTCATACCAAGGATAAAGATCACTGCCCTTAACTATTTCAACAAGCTTACCTTCAACCTGTGTTTCTGCCAATGACATAAATGAGCCATTGTCAAGTTTAAGAGTAATGAGGTCAGCATTTGCGAGCTTATCGAAATTGCTTTCGCTTAAGCTGATTACCTCATACTTTTCAGAAAGGTTAAGTTTGCCTGCAAGAGCATCCGCATAATCCGCTTCACCGATTGCTACATAGTAAGAATCGTCTGTAAGCTCATAACTACCGTTAACTGCTCCGTCAATTGTATCAAAAATTATACCAACTATATCAAAAGCTACCTTTGTCAAATGTGCAGTGATTGCAGAAGCAACGCTTTCAATATTATCCTTATTATCGTAAGCATTATTAAGAATTTCAATTATTTCCAAAGCAAAGTCAGCTGAATACTCTGCAAAGTCAACAAGACCGTCAACAATAGCGGGAATGCTGTAGATAATGTAATCGTGAAGCTGAGATGCAACGATCAAAGCATTCTTAACTTCGCCGTAAACACCAACAAGGAGACTAACTGTATACTTGTATGCGTTAACTGTCTTGCAAATAATCTGCTCAATATTATTAATTGTGTTCTCTACCTTTGCATTAAGCTCACGAATTGCA